>DATIPA010000072.1:0-56920 GCA_035472475.1 Xanthobacteraceae bacterium
GTCGCCGACCGGGTTCAGCTCCAGCAAGTTCTGCTCAACCTGTTCAACAACGCGCTGGAGGCGATGAGTGCGGTTGCCGGACGCCCGGGCCTGTTGACGGTGAAGTCGCAAGTGCTCGAACCGAGCGACGTCCTGATCCTGATCGAGGACAATGGCTGCGGGATCGATCCGGACAGCGCGGATCGCATCTTCGAGGCATTCTTCACGACCAAGAGCCGCGGCATGGGAATGGGACTGGCCATCTGCCGTTCGATCGTCGAGGCGCACGGCGGGCGGCTATGGGCCGCGCCGGGATTGGCGCAGGGCACCATCTTCTACATGACGTTGCCGATGCCTGCGCCGGCGGCAAAAGGTTGTTCGCTTGATGAGTAGATTCCAACCTGAGGAAAACGAATCCAACGCGGCGCGGCTGTTCTCGCAATTTTCTAATCTAGCACCGGTCTTGGAGCGGAATATCGAGGCGCTTCATGAGAGGCGACGGCGCGAAGCAGGGGCGGCATCGTGGCAGGAGAGAGCAGCGAATGCGATCGCAAGCTTTGTCGGGAGTTTTATGTTCGTTTATCTGCAACTCCTCTTTGTTGGCTTTTGGATTGCGGCTAACTTTCAGTTGATCCCTTACGTTCCAGCGTGGGACCATTCGTTCGTCATCCTGGCTATGGTTGCATCTGTTGAGGCCATCTTTCTAACAACCTTTGTGCTAATCACGCAGAACCGCATGGCGGCCGCGGCCGATAAGCGTGCTGATCTTGATCTTCAGATAAGCCTTTTGACGGAACACGAGATCACCAAACTCACCACTCTTGTTTCCGAGATGGCAAACAAGATGGGTGTTAAGACAGATGTGGACCACGAATTGGAGGAAATAAAGCAAGACGTTGCCCCTGAAATGGTGCTCGACAAAATTGAAAGGAAGAACGCTCGGTAGGAACGATTGGCCGGCAACACATGCATCCTAGCCGACATACCGCTTCATCGCAGCACCTGCGTCGCAGAGATGCAGGCATGGGCTATCGAAGCGCCCGTCAGTTGGGGAGCGTTCCGACGTGCGCCGGCTGAAAGCAGGGGTGGGTCTAAATGCAGGCATTCAATCACCACGCTAGATCGTAGCGAGCCTGAATCGGCCGAATAAGCTGAATAAACTTCGGGTCCAAGGCGCGCTCGCTGTCGATATAAAGCAACGTCCAGTTCGCATCGGACGTTCTGCTTGAAGACGGCGCAATCGCGATCTTCTCTACGATTGCGCCGCCGCTGCGCAACGCAGTGCGCGCGATCTTTTCTAGTTCTGTGAGTGTCTTTTTCGTTTTGATCATCAGAGCAACCTTTGGTCGGCGAGTTAACGCTGCGATGCAACATAGGTTCCCATGCGGCAGAGCGGCCATCCCTCGACTCATGGGCGACGTGATCCATTCGAAGAGACCCGGGCGGAAGCTCGAAAGCTGAGGCGGAAGCGGCCGTGATTGTCAGAGAAGAAATACCGTCACGTCGGCGGTCCGACACAGTCTCGGCCCGAAGTCTCCGCGCGTTTTCATATTCCGCGTGGCAACGACGGATTGGCACATGGCGAGATAGGAACTAACGGGGTCTAGAGGACTTGATTTGGGTAGTTGCAGGAACGTCGAACGATGTCAGACGTAAGATGGATCGCCAATAAATCGGAGCTTCCAGCGGGCAAAAAGTTTGTATTGGTTGAGTATGGAAAGGAAAATGGGCTAAGCCGCCATTCGTCCGGTCTAACCTACTCGGTCGATCGTGGCTTAAATGCCAACCTACTTGAGGCGCACCTTCAGACCGTAATCTCGGAGGCACAAACACTCGCCGATTTTGAAAAGATCGACACCGTGTATGTTACGGTGCCCAGGAAAGTAGCCCATCAGTCTGAAGGCGATGCGTCCTAAACGTGTTAGGCCTTCCAAAAGGCTTCGGGAATGCGTAGCGAAGAATTTCCGCTGTCGGGCATTCGACGCGCAGCTGTCATTTGATTAGGCAAGAGGCATTTCGGCGCGACGTCTACCGAAGTTGGTTGCGCTGGGTTCGCGGCGTCTCCGGCAGGGCGGCGGGTAGCCCCGATCTTGGAACAAGTTTGTCGTGATTGCGCACAACCCAAGCTGCATTCTCGGCCAGCAGCAGATCCGACCGGCGCGCCAACTCCCGCTGCTTGAAGTTTCCTATAGCCACGGGCGGGGCGTCGCGCTGGGGGGGATTCGGAGGTGCGAGAAACGTCTCGCTGGAAATGCGTTGGCATTCGGCACACCTTGCTCCCTGAAGAGGGTATTATCTCTCGTCTCGGACCGTCGGCGTCGGGGCAAACAGGATGGCGACTGTTGGCTCGATTAGTTCAAAGCCGTCCCATGAGAAGCAGCACCACCAGGATGACGAGGATGATTCCGATGATCCCCATGCCACCGTGGCCATAGCCGTATCCGTAGCCGCCGAACCGGCCACTGAAACCACCGAGTAAAAAGATCACGAGGATGATAACGAGGATTAATCCTAGCGACATGTCCCTTCTCCATCTACGGACCGCCAGTGGCGGTCTAGGCTAAGAAATTCGATCTATAGTTTGGAGAGAGGCGTAGCAACAGCTTAGCGCCAGCGCGGAGCCCCGCGGTGGGCGGGGCTCCCTTTTTGCTTGTGATCGAAATCGAAAGGGCTGCGTCACTCAATTACGTCTACAACCCGCCGTGAACGTGGTTCTACCAAAACCGGTCGATCGTTAACAACTGCGTAGCGATAGCCGGAAACGTGGTACTCGTCTGGCACATCGTAGTAGGTGACGCCGCTTTCAGGAAGTACGGTACCAACGCGAACGTGTTCTTGGTACCGATACGAGGGCCGTCGTTCTCGAACCACGTACTCGCGAAAGCGCGGTCGGTCATCCACGCCGAGGATGCCGCCGATCGTTCCGGTCACCGCTCCGACTGCTCCGCCAACGACAGCACCTGGAGCTCCTGCCGCACGACCACCTGCCGCTGCCCCCTCTTGTGCGCCACGGACTGTGCCCTGAGCATAGGCATTGCCGGCACCTATGAACGCTGCGAGTAGCGTCACGCTTAAGATCACTTTACGCATTGTGTTGATCCTTTGAAAATTGAAAATCCTGCGAGCGGCGAGGCCAGGGATGCGGTGCCTACGCGCGAGTTTCCGCAAAGGCGCGAGTCGCACCCCGATTGAGCTACTTGCCGCGCAAGCTGTCTTTCACGCCACCGACGGCATTCTGTACCTTGCCTGCTGCCTTCTCGGCTTTGCCTTCGGCCTCAGTTTTGGCGTCGCCGGTAATTTTCCCAGCGGCCTCCTTGATGCTACCTTTTAGTTGGTGGCCGGCGCCTTTAATCCTGTCCTTATCCATAGTGTGTCCTTTGACATACGGCTTCGACGCGTGAAGCGACTTCGCAATCAATCGATGGCGCTGAGTTAAGTTCCATTCCCCGCCTGGACCTTTCGAAATGCTACAAATTTATCATCTACAAACGATCCACCGTGGGGGTGCCGTCCTCGTCCCCTAGCGGATCTTCACCGGCCTTGCGCAACAACTTGCCAGATGCCGTCGACAATGTCGCGAAACGCGCCCCGGCTAACGGGGTCGCCGATGAACCCGTCGCTATCCTTGAGTTCGACGTTGTTGCTGTCGACGTCGACGGACGGCAGGCGTCGCGCGCCGTGGGCTGCCGCTACTGGGAGTGTACTCTGTTCAGTCATATGATTTGCTTCCCTCACCCTGCGCTGATGGCTAAGCGCAACGCCCAGGCTGGCTATTCTGGAACTTTGCTGGTGGGGCGTTCGTTGGTTGGTTGGCCCTGAAGGCCGCTTGGCGGCTGCTGGTTGTGAGCTAACGTTGCCATTCTCTTTACGACCAGGTCCGTCGGATCGTGCCGGCGCGACAGCCGTTCGCGCACGCAGCAGGCCGGATCGAGCGCAACCCGCTGCAGGACAGGTTGTTGCAGGGACGTTTTGGAGGATCGTGGGAACAATGACGAGCGTCGCCGGCGCGGTTGTCGCGGCAATTATTATTGGGGCGCTCTACGTCGGGCGCGACGTGTTTATTCCCGTTGCGCTGGCAATCCTTCTCAGCTTCGCGCTTGCGCCGCTTGCGCGCCTCCTGCAGCGCGCGCACATCCCGCGCGTTCCATCCGTCATCGTCGTTGTTCTTCTCGCCTTCACCAGCATATTCGCGCTTGGCGGCGTGATCGCCAGTCAGATTGCCGAACTTGCCAGCGAACTTCCACGCTATGAATACACGATTCAGGAGAAGATCCGTTCGGTGCGCGGTACGGCAGCTGCCAGCGGCACGCTCGAGCGGGCGTCCGACGTTTTGCAGGACCTTCGCAAGGAGCTGAACACGCCGGCGCCACAATCGCCGTCGGCCGACACCGCCGTGCGCTTTCCGGCCGGACAGGAGAGCAAGCCAATAGCCGTCGAGGTGCGCCAGCCACCGCCCAGCGCGATGGAAAACCTGGTCACTCTGATCACTCCGCTACTGCGGCCCCTGACGACAACCGGTATCGTCGGGATATTCGTGATCTTCATTCTGCTTCAGCGGGAAGATTTGCGGAACCGCTTTATCAAGCTTGCCGGGTCGCACGATCTTCAGAAAACCACAGCGGCGCTGGACGACGGCGCGCGACGGCTCAGCCGCCTGTTCCTGATTCAACTTGCTTTGAACGGGGTTTACGGGGTGGTCATCGGTGTTGGCTTGTGGTTGATCGGCGTCCCCAATCCTGTGTTGTGGGGCATTTTGGGAGCCGTTCTCCGCTTCGTCCCATATATCGGCGCGGTGATTTCCGCCGTGTTTCCCCTGATCCTCGCCGCAGCCGTTGATCCAGGCTGGACAATGCTGCTGTGGACCGCGGGGCTCTTCCTGGTGGTCGAGCCGCTCGTCGGCCAGGTTGTCGAGCCGCTTTTGTATGGCCACAGCACCGGTCTCTCTCCTGTGGCAGTCGTGGCTTCTGCGACGTTCTGGACCGCACTCTGGGGACCGATCGGCCTCGTCGTTGCGACTCCTCTTACGGTCTGTCTCGTGGTGCTTGGACGCTACGTCGATCGCTTTCGATTCCTCGAAGTAATGCTCAGCGACCGTCCGCCGCTTTCGCCGCCGGAGCTGTTCTACCAGCGCATGCTGGCGGGTGACCCGATGGATGCTGCCGAGAAAGCTGAGGAATTTCTCAAGGAGCGTTCGCTTTCCGATTACTACGACGAAGTTGCGTTGCCCGGATTGAAGCTTGCCCAGAACGATATTTTACGCGGCGCGCTCGACGCCACTCAAAGTGCGAAGATCAGAGATGCTGCGCTCGAAGTTGTTGATGACCTCGCGGATGAGGAAGACCGCAATAAGGAAGGGCGCGAGACCACGCACGACCCGGAAGCAGCCGCGGCGATCGAGGATGCTTCCGACCCAGATCTGGCAATTCCGGTACTCAGCTCCAGCGAGCTTTCGCCAGCATGGCAATCGCCCATACCGGTATTGTGCGTGGCCGGGCGAGGGCCGCTTGACGAGGCAGTTGCCGCGATGCTTGCGCAACTGCTCGGCAAGCACGGGTTGAATGCCCGGATCGAAAACGCGGAAGCAATCGCGAGCGGAAGCGCCGTCCGGCTGGACACGACGGGTATCGTCCTCATCTGCCTGTCGTATCTCGACGTGAGCAGCGCGGCGCACGTGCGGTACGCCATTCGGCGGCTGCGTCGGAAGTTGCCGCACGCGACGATCCTTGTTGGGCGCTGGGATAGTGACGCGGACAAGCGGACGATTGGCGACATGGTGAAGGCCGACGTCGTCGTCGCAAAACTGCGGGAAGCCTTGGATTGCGCGGTGCGAGCCGCGCGAACCGGAGTTCCTCTCCCTTCGGGTGCGTCGCCGGAACTCACCATGACCGCTGCTTAGTTCTTTGCGCCATGCTGCTGGGGCGCCGCACCTCGTCTCACGTCCTACGACGTCGGATGAACGGAATTAGGGAGGTGACGGCCCCGGCGCTCGCCGAGGAGGACTGGCCGAGGCCGTCGTGCCGCTTGGAGGGTGACCCCAAAGCGGCACAAACCAACTCAGCAAAATTCAGGCCGGTTCCGAATCGCCTATTGGCACGCGTTCCTCTGGCATCTGCGTGAGTGCTCGGTGCGCCAGCCGGTCGTATTCCTCGGCGATCTTGAGAATGGTCACCCTGGGGATAAGGCACGTACTGAGGGTTCGGACCACGCGTTCCTCCAACGCCACGCTCCGTTGCCAAGCTTTGTTGAAGTTCACAAACCCACAGTTTTAAGCGCCGCCCATACCGCGACCGCTGTAGTTAACGCACCACGGATAAATCACAACCGCCCGAGCCGGCATGCGCACGTCACAGAGGACGGTGCATTCTACCCAAGAGCCAGCCAATGCCGAGCGCAACAAAAACCGCCGTGTAAGGCTGGGTTTCGATCGTGTCGCGCAAAGTACTTTCAAACGAAGAAGCGGTTCTGCGGGCGGCGGCCACGGTGTCGTCCGCGATCTGAGACGCGCCGTCCCGTGCTTGACCATAGAGGTCCTGTGCGGTGCCCTTGACCTGGTTCGCGATTCCTTCAACCTGGGTCTTGGCGTCGCCGACGACGCGGCCAAGTCCTTCTTGTGCCTTTCCGCCTAAGTTCCTGGCCGTCCCAGCGACCCGATTCTCATCCATGACTTCTCTCCACTGAGTCTCATCCATGACTTCTCTCCACTGAGCTGTGCGTACTTCAACGCGGCACTTGCGAACTGGTTCACCGGGCACAATGCCGCGCGAGTCTAAATGCGGCAGCTGTGTCATTTGACGCAGAGCGGGCGCAACTGAAGCGATGGCGCCAGTGCGGTAGTCGTAGATGATTCCAGGAGTTCGCCGCGACACAGCTTTGAATGAGATAACCGGGCCCCAACCGAATAAGTATCGCTTCTTCCGGAACGATCGCTGGCTCACAGGACTTACTCATTTAGAAATTTTCAAGGACAGGAGGACCCAATGATCGGACGTGTGGCAGTTCTAGTTGTGGCGGTGGCAGGTATTTGCAGCGCAATGCCTGCCGGAGCGGAAGAGGTCGGGGTCGGTGTTGGTCCGAACGGCGTAACAGTCGGGGCGATCCACGGTGACCGGGATCGCGACCGAACGAAGACCGTTATTATCAACAAGGATCGCGATCACGACGGAGATAGAGACAAAACAATTATCATTAACAAGGATCGCGATCACGACAGAGATCACAATCGAGGATCAGTCGTCGTTGAACATGATTGAGTGTGAACAATCATAGCTCAACTCGGTAAATCTCCCGCCACACCATCAAAATGGTGTGGCGGGCCCTTTTATCTCGCGCCCGGCCAATTGCCTGCAGGCGGATCTCCACCACCCACGTCGTGCGGTCCGACCTGTTCCCACGTCCTGGCTTGCTGGAGCCTTTTGCTGATTGTGAAGTTGGTGTCGCAGGATCGATCCTGACAGTGGAGATATCGCCGTGCCCGAAGAGCCTGAGAAACTAAAAGCCGATGAATACGAAAAGCTAGCCGACGCAGCCGTCGATCCTGAGGAGAAGAAGAGACTTCAAGAATTGGCGCGTGCAGCGCGCAATGTGGCTCCGACAGGTAGCGATCCCGCCTAAGGATCATCGGACTGGAAAGCTGCTACGGGCTATTCGAGCCTCGAGCTGAGGGTGCCCGATGTTAGCGGCCCTGGACGCCTTATGTCTTTTGACGCAAACCTGCGGGAACTCGAAACTCCTTTCGCGCGTCCGACGACGCGCGTCGCGTCGAGCATGCTAAGCGGTGCGACTGACCGTAATTCGCTTGCGAGATACGCTTTTAGCGACCGGCTTGTTCGGCACCGTACTACTTACCTCGGCGGCCTCTTTGGCGAGCCGGAGGGCGCGCAGCCGTGCGGTCTTTTCGCGCGTGGCGCGCTGGTCGGTCTCGTACTGGTTTCTCGCCTTTTGCTTTTCGGCACTGTCCCGCTGCAACCTTTGGAAGCGGTCCTCTGCCTCGGCAATTTTGGACGTGTTGGACAAGAGTTTTTCTCCGTTATCCCCGCCTATTCCATATAAGCACTCGACACGGCTTCGGATAGAGGACCCGCGGGGATCCCACTGGACCTAGTGAGCAGGCACCGGAGGTAGGGGGCGCATCAAGCAAAGGGTCCGTTGCAGTTCCCGCCCGAAGTTATCGCACGGATGGAAGCGTTGGTTCCGATTCATACCGCTCCTAAGCAAACACAAATGTTAATGGCGGCGGAACTTCCTTCCCGGGAGGGAGGTTTTCTAATCACCACGCTGATAGAAAACAGATGTTCCGCAAAATCAAATGGGGCGCCCGCCCATATCCCGACTACGCTGCGCTAGCGGCTTTAATAGCGATCGTACTTGGGACGTCTATTATCGCAGGTATCGTCTATACTTATGACCTCCGCCAACAAGCGCATGACAACGGTGCTGTTTCGCACTTAGCATGTTGGCTATTCGCAAGCTGTCGAGAGGCGCCCGGTGTTGAGGGAAGAGCCGAGGCAAGGCCGGACCAGGAAGGGAAATTGACGTCGGGAGTCGCCTCCGTATATGACCGCTCCGCAGGCGGAGAGACCGCCAGCGGCCAACGCCTCGATGAAAATTCCTTAAGCGCCGCTCATCGGACCCTTCCATTTGGAACAATGGTGCGAGTGAGGAACAATCAAAACGGCCAGACGGCACTTGTACGCATTAATGATCGAGGTCCATTTGCGCCTGGCCGGGTGATTGATTTAACGCCGGCTGGAGCTCGCGCGTTAGGCTTCTCAGGGATCGCAGACGTAACGCTTGCGGTCGTCCCCCCGAATGCGCGACAACAATACTGATCCTATTCCAAATCTGTTCGATTTTGGACAGTCTGCGGAAAGGCGAAGAGCGATGCAGCACCGGTAGGACGCAATGAGCCGCGCCTTCGTCAAGGAAGCCGACAACCAGGCGCCTGAGCTTCCGGATCGTCCGGTTTCGCCGCATCGAAACTTCGTGACCCCGGAAGGACTGGCGGCGATCGAGGCCACACTCGTTCGCTTTGAGACGGCCCACAGGGCTGCGATCGACAACGGCGATCCGCAGGCTGCGTCATCCGCTCTGAGGGAAGTCCGATATTGGCGTGCGCGGCGGTCGAGCGCGGAAGTGGTCAAACCGCCGGGCGACAAGACCGAAGCGTCATTCGGGACAACAGTTCGCCTGCGCAGGGATAACGGCCGCGAGCAGACGTTCCGTATTGTGGGCGAGGATGAAGCCGATCCGGTCCTCGGCACGGTTTCCTATACGTCTCCGCTCGCGCATGCGCTGGTAGGTCACGGGGTGGGAGAGACAGTCGAGATTGCCGGACGGGAAGCCGTCATCTTGGAGATTGAATAGAGGCGCATTCGCCATGCGCGGACTCAAGGCGCTTGAGGCTCGTCTGCGCGAGCCTGATCCGCACACCAGCCGTCTCAGCTGGCGTCTCCGGTTCGAGCCGGAGCTTCGACATAGTTCGACGGGAAAATTGACGGATCCGGGCGAAGTTGCAAATAGGCCGGGTCGAACCCTGCAACCGACCGTAGTCGCTCCCAATCGTGTACGCGGACTTCGTTCGCCCTGAAAGTGATCAAATCGTCTTCGCGCAGACGTTTCAAACTCTTGTTCACATGCACCAGCGACAACCCCATTGCATCGGCCAGATCCGACTGCGTTATGGGCAACTCATAGGTTTCACCTTGGGCTCTGCCAATCGCCTGTAGGCGGGTCCCAATCTCGCAAAGCAAATGGGCAATGCGCTCCTGGGCTGTGCGTCGTCCCAGATTTATTAGCCACTGCCGATAGAGCGCTGCATCGAGCATCGTGTCCCGCCAAAGCGCAAGCTCAATGCCTGGATACTTCTCCATGGCGTCGAAGATTTTCTGGCGTGAGATCGTCGCTATCCGACTATTGTTGAGGGTTGCTACGGTGTGATCCATTTTACCGGTCAACAGCGCGCGCAGGTCGCAGATGTCGCCGGGTATCAGAAACGCCATTATCTGGCGCCGGCCCTCGCCCAACAGTTTATATCGGCAAGCAAACCCGTCGATGATGAGACTGAGTTCTGCCGGCCAATGCCCGTCGGCGACAATGTCCGTTCGCGCCTGCACATCGTGCACGCGAGCAGGCATGGATTGCAAAATGTCGATTTCCAGTTCAGACAGCTGAATAAAATGCGCGAGCTTGCGCGCAAAAGACGCTGGCATTGCCCCGTACCTTCTCCGCAGGCGGCCGGAACAGAACGCCTGCAGTATTGCCGCCCCCAAAAAGACGCCGCGTAGATGATCCGCGGCGATCTAGACTCCGGCCGGCTTCCCGAGCGCGGCGAGGACGTTGGCGCGTATCTCGGCGGCGCTGCGCACGCCCCGACTCGCGATCTTCACAATCTCCTTCGCGATGATTTCCGTGAACGGGTCATTGCGATCCGCAAGTCTAAGGTCAGCCAGCAGATCCTCATAAGCACGCCCCATGGCTTCAACTGCCTCGGGCTCGAACGTGGTGTTCTTCAGCAGTCGATAGATTGTCATTTCTGTCGCATCGTGTAGCGCTGAGAGATACCACGGCCTGTTTGGCCGCCGGTCAAGCAGATAATCGTTTGTATTTTCAGCAGAAAATGCCGAAGGCCCAATTGGCTGACTTCAGAGTTTAGGGCTACAATGGGTATCTTACTTATTTGACGTATGCGAGGTAAAAGGTGTCTAGCGCTCCCTTAGCGCTATTGACTTGTAAAATGTAAATGAGTAATTTTACTCATTATTAGTTCTTGGCGAGGATTCATCATGGGCGAATTGGCTCGTGGCGAGCGGCTACAAATCATGCTGACCGACGGCGAATTGGCTGCAGTCGACGACTGGCGTTTCCGCAAGAGAATGCCTAGCCGCGCGTCTGCCGTGCGCGAACTCCTGAAGCGGGGGTTGCAGGCCGAAGGCTTCGTTTTGGCAGAGAATGGAAGCAAGTCTAAGGACTACGGAGTTATCGCCGAGCCCAAGAGTGTCGCGCGAAAATCGCGCTAGGTCGTAAGGTAGGCCTCAACACCGCCCTTCCCCTGCAGGGGCCGGAGCGCGGCGCCGTCTGGCACGCACATCTCCTTGGGGACTGTCATCGCGTGTGCCTGCCTGCCGCCGTTATCCCCCGGAGTACCCTCCGATAATCGGCAGCACCTCGCCGGTGATGTAACTCGAGCAGCAGGGGGCTGCCAGAAACACGTAGGCCGGAGCGATTTCCTCGGGCTGTGCCGGCCGCTTCATCGGCACGTCGCTACCGAATTTTTCGACGCGCGCCGCGGGTTTGTCGGCCGCATTGAGCGGGGTCCAAACCGGACCCGGGGCGACGGCATTAACCCGGATGCCGCGGTCCACCAGGTTGGTCGCCAGCGACCGTGCAAACGCGTGGATCGCGCCCTTGGTCATCGAATAGTCAAGCAGGTCCTTATTGCCGAGCAGCCCGGTGACCGAGCCGGTCATGATGATCGCGCCGCCGTTTTTCATGGCCGCAACGGCGGCCTTTGCCATGTGGAAATAACCATAGATGTTGGTCTTGATCGTGCGGTCGAAATGTTCGTCCGACAGATCCTCCAGACGCCCCGCATGTTCCTGGAACGCCGCGTTGTTGACCAGGATATCGAGCCGTCCAAACTTCTCGACCGTTGTCTGCACCGCAAACCGGCAGAATTCCGGATCGGCCACATCGCCCGAGAGCGATATGCACCGGCGGCCCTCGTTTTCGACTGCGCGCTTGGTATCTTCGGCGTCGTCTTCTTCGTCGAGATAGGCGATCGCGACGTCCGCCCCTTCGCGCGCAAACAGCACCGCGACCGCCCGGCCGATGCCCGAGTCGCCGCCGGTAATGAGCGCCACCATATCGAGAAGCTTGTCCGACCCCTTGTAACCGGGAGCATTGTACATCGGCCCTGGTTCCAGATCGCGCTCGCGACCAGGCTTTGCAAGATGCTGAGCCGGCAAGGGCGGTTTGGGATAAGGGCGCGAGCCTGCCTGCATGGCGCCGGGTTCTTTGTTCTTTATTGATCGCCTGTCCTTGCGGTCGACCTGCCGTTGGATGGCGCGTCCGTTGGCCGCGATCGCGCGGGCCTTTTCGGCGAAAGCGCGGCCCTTGGCGGTCTGCGACTTGTTCGGCATGGCCAATTCCTCTTTTGCAGGCTCGACTGCAAGGGAAACGCTCGCGAACTAGCGGCGTTCCGGGCAGCCCAGGAGAAATCAGCGCGGCGCTTGCAGCGGGAGCGATGTCATGCGGCCCTGCCGGGCCGTGTCGCACCGCGGCGCGCATTGCGGCGGGGTTTGTGCCGATCGGCGCTCTTGATGCTCTGACGCAGGGCATCCATCAGGTTGATCACGTTGCTCGGCTTCTCGGCGGGCTTCTCGACCTCGATCTTTTTTCCGGCCGCCTTCTTCTGCACAAGCTTGCGCAACGCGGTTTCGTACTTGTCCTTGAACGTCTTTGGATCGAAGTGGGCGGTCTTGGTTTCAAGGATATGTTCCGCGAGCTTCAGCATATCCTTGGCAATGCGCACATTCGGAATATCGCTAAAATACGGTCTGGCATCCCGTACTTCGTAGTCATAACGCAACGTCGTCCCAAGCAACCCTTTCTCGCAGGGTTCGAGCGCGATCACGTGCTCGCGATTCGCCATCACGACGCGACCGAGCGCGACGCGATCCTTGTCGCGCATGGCTTCCCTGATGACGGCAAAGGCATCGGCCCCCACCTTCCCGGTGGGTGCGATGTAATAGGGCCGATCCATGTAGCGCTTGTCGATCTCCTCGCGCGGCACAAAACTGTCGATATCGATCGTGTGTGTGCTTTCGATCTGGATGGCTTCCAGTTCGTCTTCGTCGACCTCGACATACTGACCCTTGCGCACCTCGTAACCCCGGCCCTTGTCCTCCCGATCGACGACCTTGCCGGTTTCCTCGTCGACCATTTGCTGCCGGAGCCGATGGCCGGTTTTCCTGTTGATCTGGTGAAAGTGGGTCTTCTCGGCCTGTGAGACTGCCGGGAACAGCTCGATCGGGCACGTGACCAGCGAAAGCCGCAAATAGCCCTTCCAATAAGCGCGCAAAGCCATCTCGATCCTTCCCGATCCTAATTGACGCCACTCTTCGCTGTTTGCTGAGCAATCAAGTCAAAAGGACTTTGTAGCTCAACACATGCTGTACGCGGTTCAAGCCCTATTGAGATCAGGAACATCTTCTCCCAGCGCGGTCGCCAAATCGATTTGATGATCCTGTTCCTGAACAAGGATCTGCCGTATCTGCTCCGCCATTGCAAACTCGCCAAGCGCTTCACATTGACGAACCCTCTCCCGATAATTCCGAATCGTTTCTCCCTCATTGTTAAGATCAAAACGAAGCATTTCGCGAGCGTCGTCCGAAACTCGCACTGGCTTTGGAGTAACCGTAGGCATTTTGCCCAGATAGTCGATCTGGCGTGAAATAATGAGAGCGTGCTGGAGCTCCTGTTGGGCATGAGTCTCCAATTGCTCGGCGATATTCATAAATTCGGCGCCTTTCATCACCTGCGAATACACTACATAAGCGATAATTGCTTGGTACTCACGAGATAAGTCCTCATTCAAAAGCTCCGCTAATTTGGCTCGAGAGATTTTAACGTTAGTATCGCCCGGTTTGTTTTTCTTCATCAGATACTCCTTCACGAGCTACGGGCGCTACCCACAGTTCGCTGTTGAATGTCGCCCTGCATGATTGAAAACTAATACCTTTTTGGAAGCGTCCGCACAGAACCGTCGCCAATCACCGCTTCACTCGATAACGGTAGGATCCGATGCCACTGGATGAGATGATGCATAGCGTAGGCGTACGCGCCGGTCGCGCGCGTGCGAGGTGCTCGAACGCCGCGCGATGTTGGCAGCTCTTCTGTGCAGACCCCCTAGCACACGCAATGGCCAGAAATGCCTCGACCCTATGAACGCTCACCTTAGATTGCCCTTGGCGTGAGCACACGGTCGTTCCACGTGCCGTCGCGCAACTGGCCGCCTTCCACTGCCGCCAAGCTGGCAGCGAACGCGCCGAGCAGCAGAGAGGCCGTCAGCCAGAACGAGAATTGTGCCGTTGAGCGACGTATCCGGTCGGCTGACGCTTTGGCGTCGGCAACGACGTCGGTAACACGCCTTTCCGCTTCCGGCTGGCTCAGGCCGGTGCGCGCTGCGACGAGCCGGGCAACATAGGCGCGATCATCAGCGCTAAGATCCCCGCTATCACGAAAGCTTGCCATCCAAAGCCTGAGGACTTCAGCTCGTGTGGCGTTGAGCGATGGACTGGTAGCCGTTTGTTCGCCTGCGGAAGATTGGCTCCCGGCCGCCGGCGTCGCGCCCCCATCGGATCGAAACAGCCTGTCGACGAAAATCTGCCCGGGGTTATTGGTTTGAGCCGCCTGACCGGCTGCATTACCCGCCAGCACACCGCTCGCAATGTGCGAGGTCGCGGCGCCCAAGACGCTGGCGAGCAACACCGTCGCAAACGCCCACGCGAGGAAGCCATGCGCGGTGTCGCGAAAGAACACCTCGTTGGTATGAATTCCAACCCATTTCGTGCGCAAGCGCGCGGCTAGATAACCCCCAACGGCAGAAGCCATCACCGCGGTGCAGCAAAGATAGATGCCTGCGCCCACCTTAAATGTAGTTGTTGATAAGCCGGAGTCGGGCCACGGCGAGATAACGGACAGGCCCAGTCCCGCCCCGAGGGAGGCCAGCACTAGGCTCAATGCTGCGGCGCCGATCGCACCGGCTGCAATGGCGGGCCAAGACACGCCTGAATTCTGGATATCCACCACAGTCGCGCTGGGGGTCGTGACGATTTCCATGAGCTAATCTCCAAATCTTGGGCGCCGCGTTCCAACGGGACCTAGCGCCTTATAATTGTGCCGCAGGACCAAAAGTTCCTCCGGCGCAAGTGCAATCAGCCAAGAAAATCATCGAGTGTTTGTTTGGGACGTGAATGGGAGATCGCCCGCTATCACTTGCTGATAACGACCTGGGGCTATTTCGTCGGCTCACCAACCGATCCGCTGACCGGATCAACCTAGCTCGGTTGGCGCTTCGAGCCGAAGAGCTATCGTTAAACCGACCATCCCCCTTTTCCAAATAAGCAGAGATTGGGTCACGGGCGTGGAACTTTATTGTTTCTATCGGTTTTCCTAGGCGTCTCACAGAAACCGGCCGCTTGATAGCCGGCGCGCTGCGCAGCCCTACCGTTATTGAACGTGGCGACCTGTGGGACGGCACTTGTAATTACGACAATCGGTCTGACAAACCTTGAAAGGAAATTCGATGGGCCGCTCGATATTGTTATGGCTGCTTGGAGTACCAATCCCAATCATTATTTTGATTGCGCTCTTCGCGCATCACTAGGCGAATCAAACTCATTCCACCGTGATCTTGGGCTGGAAGACATCGCCAAGTTCAGCGAATGCGGAGACAACCAGCCCACTAACAAGAAAGCGAATCGCGTATTCCGTCATGGCAAGACGCCGGGCCTCGCCGCGCAGCCCGCAGAGGGATCCTTCCCAAATAGTCATGACTGAAAACAACACCCATCCTTATTGCCAGGTTCCGCGGTCCGGCCACGAGCCGGGCAGGTCAATTGCCCCGAATTGCGATGTCGCGCCGTCAAAAAAAATCCCGCCGCAGACAGGCGCTCGCGGCGGGGACAGCAACCAGGATCCTGAGGAGTTCCTGTCGGCGCTTTGATACCCGGCTGGCGCGCAGCCGACTATTAAATAAGACATAGGCGCGCACTGCTCCCGTCACGGGCGCGCCTTCCCGAGAGCTCTCGTGCGGAACTCTCAGGCTGATCCCGGGTTGCTAATGCCGCAGAGGTCACGCCGTGAGCATCATTTCATCGGGAGTGGACATCAACGCGGGGCGCAAGCCCCCGCGCCACCGCCTGTCGCCCGCCCGCGCCGTGGCGCGCCGGCTAGGATTGCGTTACGTCGATCAGGACGAGCTGACGTGGCGGCGAGCGCGGCGGGGCAAAGGGTTCTCCTACCTGCGCGAGGATGGCTCGGTTATTCGCCATTCGCTCACCATCCGCCGTCTGGCCGCATTGGCGGTTCCGCCCGCCTATGAGGACGTGCGCTACGCCGCCGACGCCGCCGCGCATGTGCAGGCGATCGGACGCGACGCCGCGGGGCGACTGCAATACCGCTACCATCCCGAGTGGCAGAAGGTGCGCGAGAGCCGCAAGGCGCGCCGGTTGCTGCGGCTCGCCGCGGCCCTGCCGAAAATCCGCCGCAGCATCGCACAGCACCTGTCGGGGAATGAACCCACGCGGGAACTCGCATTCGCCGCCGTCATTGAACTGATCGCACGCAGCGCGATCCGGCCCGGCAACGACGATTACACCAAGAAGCATCGCTCCCACGGGGCCACCACGTTGCTCAAGTCGCACGTCTCCGTCGACGCTGCGGCGCTCAGACTTACCTTCCGAGGCAAGGGCAACAAACTGGTGCAAAAGGACGTCATTGCGCCTCGCCTGACCGCCGCGATCGCCATGCTGCAGCAGCTGCCAGGCCGCCGGCTGTTCCAATATCGCGACGATGCCGGCGCCCTACAGCCGGTCAAATCGGCGCAGGTTAATCAGTTCCTGCGGGAGATCGCGGGCGCCAAGATATCGCTGAAGGACTTTCGCACTTTGTTGGCGTCCGTGGCCGCGTTGGACGCACTGGCCCGCACGACGCCTGCGGCGAGCGCACGCAAGCGCCGCACCCAGGTGCTCGACGCTGTCCGCGCCAGCGCCGAGGAGCTCGTCAACACGCCCGCCATATGTCGCAAGAGCTACGTGCACGAGGCGGTCGTGACCGCATTCGAGGATGGCGTCCTCGAGCGGTTTGCGGCCACCCTGCGGGGCTCCCGCTCGCAGGCGCGGCGCGAGCAGGTGCTGGCACGCGTGATCGCGACCGTCGATACGTCCGAGCGGGCCTAGCAAGGCTCGATGAACAAACGCGGGTGCTTTGCCATTTCGCTGCAGTCCGGTCGGGAGAATCGAAAGGGCCACCTGTGCGGTGGCCCTTCGCCGTCAAGACGATGCGGTGCTTACGACTTCTCGGGGACCCACTGGGTTTTGGTGCTGTCGTACTTATAGCCGGGAGCGCTCTTGAGCGCGTCCTTGGTTGTGTTCATGACAAGCCACCACTTGTTGTCCTTTTTCTTGCCCCTGACCGCGCTGAACGGCACGGCAACGTCTTTCTCGCCGGCGCCGAGAAAACCACCGACGCCGATAATGAGAGCGTTCACGCGACCTTCCTGGTCAACGAGCACATCGACGATCTCGCCGATCTTGTTGTCCGAAGGATCGTACACGTTCTGCTTGTAATAGTTGGTCACGGTTCCTGAATCGGCAGGCAGCGACGTCATCAGCCGGGCCGATCCCGGTGCGGCGTTCTGTGAATATGCGGGTGAGCTCGCCAGCAGTGCGAGCGCGGCCGCGACGACAAGTTTCTGCATAAGATGCTCCGCTCTGGGTTGTAGTGGTCCGGAAAGCAAACGCGTTTCCACGACGCCGGTTCCTGCGCGCTAATTAGAAAACGACGTCGATATGTCTTTTGACGTGTTTGCGCTTCCCGCACGTGGAAGGGATCTCGTGCAGCGTTACGGAACTTTGACTCAGATGGAGCGTTTACAGGTTGTTGATATTATTTGTAGTTGGAGAAAATTGATGCTCGGCACCATTCTGGTCATCATCCTCATTATCGTGTTGATCGGCGCACTCCCGTCCTGGCCCTACAGTTCGGGCTGGGGTTATTACCCGTCGGGAGGGCTCGGCCTGGTAATCGTGATCTTGCTGATCCTGGTTTTGATGGGTCGCATTTGACGAGCCCAACTCACGCGATCCGTTGTCGCCTGCCAGTCATCAAGTGAACACAGGCGAACGTCGTAACCGCTGCGATGGTTTGGCGCGTCATCAGTTCAACATGGAACTTTTCAGGCGACGCTCGATTGTCCGTTTGTCAATTCGGACACTCGTTGACTCGCAAACAACCGCGGCACCGCCGCTCGGAGGGAAATCGTGAATGCATCAACACACGGAACGTCGGCCAACCCCGGCTCCCGTTCATCGGATTTTGGAGCTGCCCGCGAGAACGTCAGTGACGCGCTGAACCGTGGCAGGGAAGGTCTTTCGAACGCAGCATCCACGCTGGCCAGCAACGCGTCGACCGACATGGAAAGTCTGCGCAAGGATCTCAACAGCCTGAAGGACACCGTGTCCCAGTTCATCAGTCAGGCCGGCGAAGTTTCGTCATCGGTCGCCAACCAGGTCAGCGGCGCTGCCTCGGACCTCGCGGAACGCGGAGCCAACGTAGCATCGGCCGCCAAGGACCAGGCCAAGACCTTCGCATCGGAGCTTGAGACGATGGGCCGTCGCAACCCTCTCGGCGCGATGGCGGCGGCGGTCATGGTTGGCGTCCTCATCGGGGTGATCAGCCGGGGCCGGAGCAGCTCCTGATGTTTTTCAAGCTCCTGAAGCTTGCCGGCCTTGATATCAATGCCAAGATCGCCGAGCTCAAGGCCGCTCTTGCGTGCAAGGCCGAACAAGCTTCGGAGCAGGTCACGCGCAAGGCCCGCGCGATGGCGATGGTCGCGGGCCTGTTGTGGTGCGCCGGCATCTTTGCGCTGCTGGCGCTGATTGTCGGCTTGTTCGCGCTCTATAAGTGGGGCGAGTTACATTACGGGGTGTTTACCGGGCTGACCCTCGCCGGCGGCCTGTTGATCGTTCTCACCATCGTTCTTGTGCTCGCAGCGCTATGGGTCGCGAAGCAATCCGCGCATGAGCCGCCGGTTTGGCACATCGTTCGTGCATCGACGCCGCTGCCCCAGGACCCCCGACAGGTCGCGGACGCGGAGCGGCTCCAAATGACCGAGGGCTTTGTGCCGCCTCCCTATCGATCATCCGCCGCAAAACCCGAAGACCTGGTCGAACCGCTGATCGTCCTGTTGGGCCAGTATCTCCGTCCGCCGGAGACCGGATATCAGGCGATCGATGATCTGCTTGGTCAGATCGGATCGCGCGCCCGCGGCACGACCGAGGAAGCGGTGGCGCGCGGGTCGGATCTCGTTCGCAACGGCAATCGAGCGACCATGCTGAGCGTGCTGGGAGCCGCGACATTGTTCGGCTTTCTACTCGCACGCGGCGCGCAGCACCGGGATATCCATCCCGCGTAGTGACTTACGCAACTGCCCGGCCGACCGTATCAGCCATGACGGCGCCGCGGTTTCCGAGCGGCTTGGGCGGCCCGATCGTCGTATCGACGGCGGTTTGGTGCTCGATTTCTGCGTTGAGCTTCGCGCCGAGCAGGACAATCACGGCGGAGAGCCACATCCACATCATCAAGCCGATGACCGCGCCGAGCGCGCCGTATGTTGCGGTGTAGTTGGCGACATGGCTGAGATACCAGGAAAACGCCGCAGACATCGCGAGCCAGAGGAAAGCTGCGGTCAAACTCCCGAGCGTAATCCAGTGCGGCTGCACCAACCGCCGGCTTGGTCCGTAGCGGTAAAGGATTCCAAACGCAGCCATGGCCAGGAACAGCATTGCGGGCCAACGCAGCAATGCGATGATCGTCAATTTGATGCCGGGAAAGCCGATCATGGCGAATATCAGCGGCAACACGACGACGCCCGCCACGACCAGCAACATGCCCGCGATGCTGCAGACGGTGAGCAACATCGAAAATACGTTGAGCTTTAAGAAACTGCGCTTTTCCTCCTCGCCGTAAACGATGTTGAGCGCTTCAAACAGCGCTTTGACGCCGGCGTTGGCGCTCCACAGCGCGAGTGCGAGGCCACCGAGGAAACTCGAGGTCAGCCTGCCATCGCTGTTGGCGGTGATGCGGGCGATTTCGTCTCGCACAATGTCGAGAGCCGCGGGAGGCAGGATGTTGGACAGGAGATTAAGCTCGGCCTGGATCGCGCGTGCATCGGCGAACAACGCATAAGACGATACGCCGGCCGTGAGCGCGGGAACCATCGCCAGGAGCGCAAAAAATGCGACGCCCCCGGCGAGCGTCAGCAGATGATCGTCCGTAATGCCGGCCCACGTGCGCCAGAGAATGTCCTTCCAGCCCAGCCATGGAACGGCGAGCGGCGAGCCGGCCGCCCGGCCGCGCCCGGGCTGGCTTGCGCGCGCATTCTGGACCGCCATTGGCTCGTCCGCCGGAACTCGCGCACGAAAGGCGGCTATATTCTCGCGGTCGTTGTCGGACTGACTTTCTTCCTCGCCCTGCTCGCGCCCGGCCGTGAAGATAAGGAGGCCGGTCAACACCGCAGCGGCGGCCAGCGTCCAAACGTCATCTCGTCCAAATTTGCTCATGGCAGTGCGAACAATGGTGCGCCCTGATAGTGAACGGGTTCGCCGCCATCGGGTTTCACAACCCCCGCATCCCCATCCAGCGCGAGCGGACCTATGGTGATGACGGGCCGCTCGTAAAGCGGAATTGCCAGCAGTGTATCGATCAGGCGGCTGTCGAGGACCACGACCTTTTCGGCAAACGTCGCGGCATCGCCGTCGTGATGTGATAGCGGCCGGGCGAAAGAACTCGGCCAATCTTCCAGGCGGTCGTCGTCGATCGCCTCGGCGTAGCGGGCATCGACACCTTGCCGCGTTGCCGCACCCTGGAAAACATGACATCGTTGCCATCAGGCGGCGCGAGACCGTCCAACAACAACCAAGCATGGGAAGGCGACCATGGAATACGATGGCATCATCGTCGGTGCAGGACACAACGGTCTGATCTGCGCGTCGTATCTTGCAAAGGCCGGTCTGAAGATCGCGGTCATCGAACGCAACGACGTGATGGGCGGCGGCTGCTCCACCAGCGAATTCGTCGCACCCGGCTTCAAGCACAACTCGCATTCGTCCTACCATTTTATTGGCGAGGGGCCGGTCCTTCCCGATCTCGAACTCCACAAATACGGCTTGGCCTACATCTACCCGGAAGTGCAGCACGCCATGGTGTTCCGCGATGGCAAGGCACTCTGCATACACCGGAGCGTGCAGAACACGGCAAAAGCCATTGCACGTTTCTCGCAGGCGGACGCCAAGCGTTATCGCGAGCTCTGCCAACGCTTCGTGACCGAGATGGGCCCGTTGATGACCGAGTTCATGTATTCGGTCCCGCTGCCGCCCGCCGAAATCGCCAAACGACTCAGCGGCCCGGAATGCGATGACTTGTTCTCCTATATGCCGCTGACCCTGCACCAGGCGGTCGAGCGCAATTTCGAAAGCGAATATGTGCGGATGTTTTTCAATTGCATCCTGCATGCGATCGCGATCGAGAATGTTCCCGGCGTCGGTGCGTTCTTTCCGCGTCTGCTCAGCCGGCTGACCAAGCTTGGGCTGCCGGTCGGAGGCGCCGGTTCAGTCGCGCTCGCCTTGGAGAGGCTGCTGGAAGACCACGGCGCGACCCTCATTCGCGGCAAACACGTCAGCGCGATCACCTCGGAATCAAAGGGCGTGACCGGGATCCGCCTGGAGAATGGCGATACGCTTTCGTCACGATTTGTGGCGAGCGCGATCGACGCGCCGCAGACGATCCGGATTGCCGGCGAACAAAACTTTCCTACGAGTGTGGTCGAGGGCGTCAAGAAATTCCAATGGTGCTCGCACAGCCTGGTGACGCTGCACTTGGCCTTGAATGAACCGCCCCGCTACGCCAAGGCAGAAGCCTTCGATCCGGACGTTGCGCGCGCCTGGAACATGATCTTCGGCGCGGATACGACCGCGGAAATCGATCAGTGCTTCGATGAAATCCATCAGAAGAAGCTGCCGACCCACTTCGCCGGCAACGGGACCTGTTCGTCGAAATTCGACCCCTCGATCGCTCCCGCCGGCAAGCATGTCGCGTTCTGGTGGCCGTGGGCGCCCTATGACCTCGACGGCGACCCGACCAATTGGGACAGGCGCAAGGACGACGTCGCCAACAGGCTGCTGTCACAATGGCGCGAATTCGCTCCCAATCTCACCGAAAAGAACGTGATTGCGCATGCGGTGTTCTCGCCGCTCGACATCGAGCGGCACTGCATCAACATGGTTCGCGGTAGCCACCACGTCGGGGCGTATATGCCTTCGCAGCTCGGCGGCAATCGACCGACGCCGGACTTGGGCCGCTATAGCACGCCGATTAAAGGGCTGTACCTGTGCGGCGCAAGCAGCCACACCGGCGGCGCGGTCACCGGCAGCCCGGGATACAATGCTGCCAACGTGATCGCGCGGGACCTCGGTGTTCAAAAGTGGTGGCAGCCGGTTCCGAGCCCGTCCTGGCCGCGCATGCCGATGGCGACCGCTGCGGAGTAATTGGAGTCCCGGCGGCGCGCGCCGTGAGCAGCGACAAGCCTTGCCCACGCGAACCCCAGCCAGGACAAACTCACAGCGGAATTGCCAGCAGTGTGTCGATCAGGCGGCTGTCGAGGACCACGACCTTTTCGGCAAACGTCGCGGCATCGCCGTCGAGCACAATGCGGTCGCGATAGCAGCCGGTCGCGAACAGCGTCGTCTCGCCGGTGTGCATGATGCGCGCAACCATGAAACTGGTGCGCGCCTCGAGTTCGCCGTTGCGGGCGACGACGCGCGGCGTGCCCAGCACGTGCCGGTAGCGCTGCGCCTCGTAGACGTTGGCCTGGCGCAATGCCTTGATGCGGTCACGCAGCATCGCGCGCGAGGTTGCCGACACGATGCCGATCGGAAATCCCTGCGCGAGGTTCTCCGCCGTCGTGATGTGATAGCGGCCGTCCGGGCGAAAGAACTCGGGCCATTCTTCCAGGCGGTCGTCGTCGATCGCCTCGGCGTAGCGGGCGTTGAGATCCTGGACCGCGAATTGCCGCTCGAGCGTGACCAGATCACGCCCGGGCGCGCGTTCGATTTTGCCCAACTCGGCCGGCATCTCACATCCGCATGTGCGCCCGGTAGGATTTCCAGAAGCCGCGCACAGCGGCTTCCGATACGCGGCTCTCCTCCGACGAGGTACCCTGCCCGCCCATTTCGACGACCGAGAGTTCGCGCGCCGCCGCGTGCGATCCGCGCTGCACGAACCCGACGGCCGCGCCGTCTTCCATGGAGATGAAACCGGCCGGGCCGATCAGATTGGCTTGGCGCAGGCGCAACGCGTTGAGCGCTTCGTCGTCGCTCTCAAAGCCGAAGCAGGTCCACACCAGTTCGGTGCGCTCGAGCCCCTGCGGCACGATGCGGCGCACGGCGAGACTGTTCCTGATCTGCTGCAGGATAAACCCGGGAAACACCGCGAGGATCTGCAGCCCGATGCCGTCGCCGAACTCATCGACCGATTGCAGCAGCTCCGGCGCCTCCAGCGCGTAGCCCTCCTGAGCGGTGCGCAGCTTTGCCTGCTCATACTCCTTGCCGGCGACGTCGGCACTCATCGAATAGCTGATGTGGCCGGCGCCGTTTTCGCTGACCACGAGGCCGCCCTTCTGTGACAGCCGGTTGAGCCGGAAGGTGGTGAAGAACATGTGCAGCAGGCTCGCATGGTACGAGTCCTTGGTGTTCTCCATGTAGAGCTTCCAGTTGCTGGGCAGCGCCTGGCTGTAGCCGCCAATGAGCCGGACCGGCGCGCGCATCACGCGGCGGATGCCGCGCATGATGTCGGGCCCGAGATAGGTTTCCAGCGGCGGCGTCTCGGTTCCCAGCGTCCCAAACACCAGCCCGGCCAAGGTCTCGAGGCGCAGCTGGCGCGGCGCGTGCCGCTCAGGCGTTGCGTCCGGCGGCATGCCGCCCTTGCCGGCGATGCCGCGCCGGAAGGCGACGCCGGTCAGGTTGCCGGCAAGGTCGTAGGTCCAGTTGTGATAGACGCAGGCGAACTCCTTGCGCTCGCCCTGCTGGTGCAGGCACAGCAGCGCGCCGCGGTGGGCGCAGCGATTTTCGAACGCATGCAGTTTGCCGTCGGCGTCGCGCGTCACCACGACCGGCATGTCGCCGAGATTGGAGGTGCGGAACGTGTTGGGGCGCGGCACCTCCGCCTCGAGGCAGAGAAAGTTCCAGGTGTTGCCGCGGAAGATGCGCTCCTGTTCCTGCGCATAAAGATCCTGGTCCGAGTAGATCCAGTAGGGCACGCGGGTCAGGCCCTCGCCGGGCCACTGCCGTACGCCGGTATGCACCGTCATGATCTACTCCAGGCCAATAGGTCCGCTGGATCGATATTACGCCGTGGCAGGCGATTGCACACCGGCAGAAAATCGCGCGCAGCCATTCCGGGGCCGGCCTGCGGTTTCGGTTCGACGGCGGTTATGGCGTCCGGACAGCCGCTGCGCGCCCTCCGGAATCAACGCGCGAGTTTTCGACAGCCCGCCGGCCGTGTTTGAAGCGTTCACAGGCTGATCTTGGCGTCCTTGATGACCGATTTCCAGCGTTCGCTTTCCTTGCGAATGAATGCACCGGTCGCCTCCGGTGTGGTGCCAACCGGCTCGCAGGCGAGGTCGGCCAGCGCCTGCTTGATCCGCGGCTGCTGCAGCGCGTTGGCAAATTCCCCGCTCAACCATTTGGCCAGGGCGGGCGGCATTTTGGGTGGAGCGACCACCGCGACCCATGACGAGGTTACGAATCGCGGCAACGTTTGCGCGATAGTCGGAACCCCGGGCAGCGACGGCTCAGGTTTCTCCGATGCGACCGCGAGCGCCTTGACCTGGCCGTTGCGAATCGGCTCGAGCGAGCTTCCGAGATTGTCGAACAAGACATCGACGCGGCCCTCGCTCAGACCCCGCAAGGCGGCCACCGAACTGCGGAACGGGACATGCATGACCTTCACGCCCGCCGCGCTGCGGAACCATTCCGCGGCGAGATGCGAACTCGACCCGATTCCGTGATTGGCGACGCTCAACTTGTCGGGATGCGCACGCGCATAAGCAATCAACTCGGGCACCGTCTTCGCCACCAGGTGCGGCGACGCCACCAACACGATCGGGCTCGTCTCCAGCGTTGAAATCGGAACAAACAGGGTCGGGTCGTAGGCGAGCTTCTGCAGATGCTGGGCGACCGTCAGAGCGCCGGCGGGAGTGACCAGCAACGTGTACCCGTCGGGCTCCGCCCGATAGGCAGCTTCGGCGCCGACGAGTCCGGTTGCCCCCGGAATATTGTCCACGGTGACCGGCTGGCCCCACTTGCGGGTCAGATACTCGCTTAGCGCGCGCGCAACCGCATCCGCGGTGCCCGACCCGGCCGGAAAATTGACGATCAGCCTGACCGGCCGCACCGGAAAATTCTGCGCGTGCACGTTGGTAAACGCCGCCAAACACAACTCTAAGGATAGAACGAGCGCAGCCGCGACCCGCCCAGCCCTGCGAAGGCCTAGTCGAGCTTGAAGCCTTCGGTCTTGACGACCTTGCTCCATGTCTCCGTCTCCGCCCGCACGAACGCTGCCGTGTCTTCTGGCGTCATCCCCACCGGTTCGCAGCCGTTCTAACGAAACTGCGCCGCGACCTCGGTCTGCATTATTCCTTCCACGGAATCGGCGTTAAGCCTACCCGCAATATGACGCGGGGTCTGGCGAGATCGCAGATGCAATGCCAGGCAAAAGCTGGAGAGCGTTGCGCCGAAGAACACACCGATGACGGCGGCTTGCGATTCGCTACTCGAGCTTGATGCCGGTGGCCTTGATCACGGCGCGCCAGCGCTCGACCTCCTGGCGCATGAACGCGGCCGCGGCCGCGGTCGTCCCACCGAGTGGCTCCGCGGACAGATCCGCAAGCCGCTTGACAATGTCGGGCTGCCGCAGGGCTTCGTCGATGTCGGCGTTGATCTTGGCAGCGATCCCCTGCGGCGTCTTCGGCGGCGCCACGACCGCAAACCAGGCTGACGACACGAACCCGGGCAGCGTCTCTGCGATGGTCGGAACCTCCGGCAGCGACGTCATCCGCCGTTCGGTTCCAACCGCGATCAGCTTCAATTTCCCGCCCTGCACCAGGGCGAGCGACACGCCGAGATTGTCGAACATGATATCGACGTCGCCGGCGACGAGCCCCTGCAGGGCGGGGGCGGAGCCGCGATAGGGAACGTTCAGGAACTGGACGTTCGCCAGCATCTGGAACATCGCCGAAGTGAGATGCGAGGTGGTGCCGTTACCTTGGGTGGCGGAGGTGATCTTGCCGGGATTTGCGCGCGCCAACGTGATGAATTGCGGTACGGTGTCCGCGGTGATCTTGACCGGATTGACGACGAGCGCGTTCGGCACGATCGCCATCACGGAAATCGGAACGAATGCCAGCGGGTCGAAGCCAAGCTTCGGGTACAGATTCTGATTGATGACGAGCGGGGGCGGCGGCGAGGACAAGAGGGTGTAGCCGTCGGGGTCGGCATTGGCCACAACTTCGGCGCCGACATTACCCCCGGCTCCAGCCTTGTTCTCGATGACGACCGCCTGTCCCCACTTGCGTGCCAGCCAGTCGCCGATGATGCGCGGCATTGCATCCGCGGTGCCGCCGGGCGGGAACGGAACGACGATACGCACCGAACGGGTCGGGTAATCTTGCGCCAGCGCCGGTGACAGCACCATGAACGCTGCGACCACCACAACGGCGCCGGCAATCGTGCGCCAACGTTGCACGTGCATACGTCGACCTCGTTCTGGGCCGTCCCTCTCTTCGATCACCTCACCAATCTCCGATCACCTCACCAACTCGCGCATCGCCCGGTCCAGTCCCTCGAGCGTGAGCGGATACATCCGGCCGCCGAGCAGCTGCCGGACGATGCGAATCGACTGGGTGTAGTCCCACTGATTCTCCGCCACCGGGTTGAGCCAGACGCAGGCCGGATAAGTCCGCGTGATGCGCTCCAGCCACACCTGCCCGGGTTCCTCGTTCATGTGCTCGACCGACCCGCCGGGCATTGCGATCTCGTAGGGCGACATCGACGCGTCGCCGACCAAGATCACCTTGTAGTCGTGCGGGAACGTGTGCAGCACGTCCCAGGTCGGCGTCGTGTGGTCGTAGCGGCGCCGGTTCTCTTTCCACACGCGCTCGTACAGGCAGTTGTGGAAATAGAAATGCTCCATGTGTTTGAACTCGCTGCGGGCGGCCGAGAACAACTCCTCGGTTGCCTGCACATGCCAGTCCATCGAGCCGCCGACGTCGAAGAACAGCAGCACCTTGACGGCGTTGTGGCGCTCGGGCCGCATGATGATGTCGAGGTAGCCCTTGTGCGCCGTCCCCTTGATCGTGCTGTCGAGATCGAGTTCCTCGGGCGCGCCGGTGCGGGCAAACTTGCGTAACCGTCGCAGCGCGATCTTGATGTTGCGGGTGCCGAGTTCGACGGCGTCGTCCAGATCCTTGAAGTCGCGCCGGTCCCAGACTTTCACCGCCCGGAAATTGCGGTTCTTGTCCTGGCCGATGCGCACGCCTTCCGGATTGTAGCCATAGGCGCCGAACGGCGACGTCCCGGCGGTCCCGATCCACTTCGAGCCGCCCTGATGGCGACCCTTCTGTTCTTCGAGCCGCTGCCGCAGGGTCTCGAGCAGCTTGTCGAGCCCGCCCAGCGCTTCGATCTGCGCCTTCTCTTCCTCGGTGAGATACTTCTCGGCGAGTTTCTTGAGCCATTCGATCGGGATCTCGGCGGCGAGCTCGGCTGCGCCTTCGAGGCCCTTGAACACGTGCCCGAACACGCGATCGAATTTGTCGAGGTTGCGCTCGTCCTTTACGAGGGTCGCACGCGACAGATAGTAGAAGTCCTCGACGCGACGGGAGGCGAGGTCTTGCTCCATCGCTTCCATCAACGTGAGGTATTCGCGCAGCGTCACCGGAACGCCGGCGTGCCTGAGCTCCTGGAAGAAGGTGACGAACATGCCTTCAGCATTGGGGCAACGCCGTCTCGGGTCAAGTTCGCGTAAGGCGCAAGCGCGGCCGTCGTCGCAGCTAGCGCATGATCCGGCGAAGTGTGAGCGGTTCGCCGATAAGATCACGCGCCAAATCAATCTTTTAGCGCGCGATCGGACGCGAAACCGGTGACCGCTTTTGCTGATCGCGCGCTAGGCGGCCTGAACTCCGCGCGACCGGCTCGCCGCGATGCCGCGCAGGTGCGCGATGAACTGCTTGGCGCTCGCGTCCCACGAGCGCGTCAGCGCGAAGGCGCGGCAGGCCTCGCGCGAGACGTTGAGCGCCTGCAGGCACGCGACCCGCAGATCCTCATTGAGGACGCCGACGGGGTTGTTGGCAATCACGTCCCGAGGCCCGGTGACCGGATAGGCGGCGACCGGGACCCCGCACGCCAGCGCTTCGAGTTGCACGACCCCGAAAGTGTCGGTCCGCGAGGGAAACACCAGAACGTCCGCAGCCGCCATATGAGCGGCAAGGCGCTCGTCCCTGAGCGCCCCGAGGAATTTCGCGTCGGGAAACCGGCGCCGCAGCTCGGCCTCCTGCGGGCCCGTGCCAATCACGACCTTGGAGCCCGGCAGGTCGAGCGATAGAAAGGCGGCGAGGTTCTTCTCCACGGCCACCCGCCCGACTGTCAAAAAGATCGGCCGCGGCAGGCCGAGATCAATCGCGCGTTCCGGCCGAAACAAATCGGTGTCGACCCCGCGCGTCCACATGCCGAGGTTCTTGAACCCGCGGCCTGCCAGATCCGCCATCAGGGACGGCGTGGAGACCATCGTGACCCGCGCGGCGGCGTGGAAGTAGCGCAGCGCGGCGTAGCTCCAGGCCTCCGGGATCGGCAGGCGTGCCGCGATATACTCGGGAAACCTGGTCATGAAGCTCGTGGTGAACGGGAGCCGACGCTTGACGCAGTAGTGCCGCACCAGGGTCCCGATCGGACCTTCAGTGGCGATGTGGATTGCGTCCGGATGCGCGGTTTCGATTCGATGCGCGATCTCGCCCGGCGTGGGCAGCGCGCAGCGCAGGCCCGGATAAGTCGGCAACGACACGGACGGGAATCCGTCCGGGGTCAGGAACGTGATCGTCGCGTCGAATTTCCGTACCGTCTTGGCCAGGGATTTCAGGGTGCGTACGACGCCGTTGACCTGCGGATCCCAGGCATCGGTTGCGACCAGGATATTCATCATGCAGGATGCGCCTCACTCACCATCACCGCGCGATCGCCACGCGATCCCCCTGCGCTCTGCCAGCTTACGATTTCGAAGGACCCGTTGCTGTGTTCGGCGACCGCCGTACAGCTTTCGATCCAGTCGCCGCAGTTGATGTAACGGATGCCGAGCTCGTCATGAATCGTCGCGTGGTGAACGTGCCCGCAAATCACCCCATCGACCTGATGCCGATTCGCCAGATCGGCCAGCCCTTGCTCGAAATCAGTCAGGTAGTTGGTGGCATGCTTGACCTTGAGCTTGGCCCACTGGGACAGCGACCAGTGCGACAGGCCCAGACACCGGCGCGCGATATTGAGCATCCCGTTGACGGCGGAGGTCGCGCGGATCGCGGAGCCCGACAGGAACGCGAAGCGCTGGGTGTGCTTGAGGGCGGAATCGAAGCCGTCGCCATGGATCACCAGGTAGCGCTGGCCGTCGGCCGCCACGTGGACCGCCTGCTCCACGACCTCGACGCCGCCGAAGTGGGTTCCGTAGAACTCGCGCAGGAACGCGTCGTGGTTGCCCGGGATGTAGACGAGGCGAACCCCGCGGTGCGCCGCGCGCAACAAAATCTGGACGACATCGTTATGGGCAGGCGGCCAGTACCATTTCGACCCCAGCCGCCAACCGTCGACGATATCGCCGACCAGATAGACGGTCTCAGCCTCATTGTTACGCAGGAAGTCGATCAGGCGATCGCTCTGGCAGCCGCGGTTTCCGAGATGCATGTCCGACAGGAACAACGCGCGATATCGGCGCGGCCGGTGTGGCAACCAGTCGTTGTCTATCTCGAGGCCGAATCGCATGGTTCGACAATGACCAAGTCGTGTCTCAGATTCATGACGGCTGGAATGTCCGCCCGCCCGTGCGCATTGACCATTCCCAAGCGTAGCCGGGTAGCACGATTCAGACCGGCTTTTGCGGCATACTGATGCCGTCAGCTTTCTGTTGCAACTTCCTGGGATATTTCAGGTTCGAATCACTGACCGGCGAGCCACGGTCGAGGCGGGAATGAATGCGCAAACTGCTGGCGACCGCGGCGCGAGGCCTGCAAGAGCGATTCAGCTGGCACTTCGTAGGCATCGTTCTGAGCTGCGGCATCATCGCCGTCGCCGCCTATACCCTGTTTCACATCCTGCGAGACGTCGACTTGGCCAAGGTCATGGTGGCATTACGCGCGACGCCCCCTCAACACATCGCACTGGCGGCGGCTCTGGTCGCTGCCGCCTATCTGACGCTGACCTTTTATGACTTATTCGCCTTGCGCACGATCGGCAAGTCCGAAGTGCCCTATCGGGTTGCCGCATTCGCTAGCTTCACCAGCTACTCGATCGGGCACAATATCGGTGCCACGGTGGTCACCGGGGGCGCGGTGCGCTTTCGGGTCTATTCGGCCTGGGGTCTTAACGTCATCGACGTCACCAAGATCGCGTTTGTGACCGGATTGACCTTCTGGTTGGGCAACGCCTTCGTGCTGGGGCTCGGCATGACCTACGAGCCGGAGGTTGCCAGCGCCATCGATCAGCTCCCGCCGGCCATCAACCGGCTCCTGGGTCTTGCCGGGCTCGTGGCGATCATCGCCTATCTGGCTTGGCTGTTGCCGCGCAAGCGGGTGATCGGCCGCAGCGGCTGGCTGGTTACGCTGCCGAACGCGTCCCTGACCATCGTCCAGATCTGCCTCGGCATCCTCGATCTCGGGTTCAGCGGGCTCGCCATGTACGTCCTGGTCCCGAGCGATCCCCCGCTCGGCTTTGTCCATGTCATGGTGGTGTTCGTGCTCGCGACGCTGCTTGGATTTGCCAGCCATGCGCCTGGCGGCATCGGTGTGTTCGACGCCGCGATGCTGGTCGGCCTGCAACAGTACGACAAGGAAGCGCTGCTGGCCGCCCTCCTGCTGTTTCGGCTGCTCTACTACGTGACGCCGTTTGCCCTGGCGCTCACGTTTCTCGGGGGGCGTGAACTGAGGCTCAGCCTGCGATCGGTGGCGGCACGCCGCGCGCGCGAGCGCGACATTGCCGCCCAGCGAGCGGCGCGCGACCGGGTTACCCCACCGCCGTGAACCGATATAGTGCGCATCGGGTAACGGGCCGGGTCGTCATGTTGATCGCGGAGCTTGCCGGGAGGAGGCGGTCGCGTGCCTTTGGCACGATGATCGTGCTTTTGCTGGCCGCTGCGCCGGTCGCCGGGACGGCACGCGCGGACAATTATCCCTCGCGCCCCGTGCATATCATCATCGGGTTCAGCGCCGGGGCCGCGGCCGATACGCCCGCGCGGCTGCTGGCGCAGAAATTCTCGCAGCGGTTCAATCAGCAGTTCATTGTCGAGAACCGCCCGGGCGCCGGCTCCAACATCGCCGCCGACTACGTGGCCCGCGCTCCCAAGGACGGCTACACCCTGCTCCTGGCGACAGCTGCCAACACCCAGAACGTCTCGATCCTCCCAAACCTCACGTTCGACTTCGCCAAGGACTTTGCGCCGATCGCGCTGGTGTCGTCGGCACCCAACATTCTGGTCGCGCATCCCTCGCTCGGCGTCGACACCATGGCGCAGCTGATCGAGCTGGCGCGCAAGAAGCCGGGCGAGATCATGTTCGGGTCCTCCGGCGTCGGTACCTCGACCCATCTCGCAGGTGAATTGATCAACGTCATGGCCGGGGTGAAGCTTGTCCACGTCCCCTACCCGGGCAGTGCGCAATCGATCACCGACGTGCTCACCGGCCGCATTCCGCTGGTGTTCGTGCCGGCCTCGGCGGCGATGCAATACGTGGAAAAGGGCGACCTGAAAGCGCTGGCGTCGACGAGCCTCAAGCGCGCCAGCATAGCCCCCAACGTGCCGACCATGTCGGAGGCGGGTTTGCCCGGGTTCGATCTTGGTCTCTGGTTCGGTCTGCTTGCACCGGCGGGCACACCACGCGACGTGATCGACAAGCTCGCGGCGGCGACCATCGACGCGCTCGCCGCCCCCGACGTGGTCGCGGTGCTGCGGGCGCAGGGCCAGGACCCGCGCGGCGGCACTCCGGAGGATTTTGCGCGCTACATCGAGAGTGAGATCAAGAAGGGAAAGATTCTGGCCGAGGCCGCCGGCCTCAAGAAGTGAGCCTCCCGTGTTGGTCAGCCGTGTCCCGCATCCGGGGTGCGCACGTGCTCGCGCTGGACGCCAATTCCCATGATGTAGGCCGGAATCCGCCGCAGGACCGGAAGCCAATCCAATGTTTTAAACGCCGCCGGGGCAGCAGGACGCTGCGTGCTGGCGAGTACGCGCCTGATCACCCTGTCCTGAATAAAGAGCTGAATGCCCTGGATCACGCGCATCGGGAATACGCGCCGACGCTGAACGGCTGCGAGTTCCGCTTCGTTCGGCCGGCCCCGGCGCAAAGGTTCGTAGAGCAGGTTCGCGGCCGCAACCGCATCCTGGACCGCGAGATTGATCCCGACGCCGCCGATCGGCGACATGGTGTGCGCGGCATCGCCGATGCACAGGAGGCCCGGGCGATACCACTGCTCCAGCCGATCAATCGCGACGGTCAACAGCTTGACGTCGTCCCAGCTCTTAAGCTCCTCGACGCGATCGCCCAACCCCGGCGAAAGCTTGCGGATCTCGTCCCGAAACGCCGCTAGGCCCTCGCGATGCACCTGGTCGGTCGCCCCCTTCGGAATGACAAAAGCGCACTGCCAGTAGTCGCCGCGATTGAGCTTGATGAACACGTGTCCCGCGTCGATGCGTCCCAGGGTTTCGTTTTGGTCGTCCGGCCGGCGCGAGATTCGCATCCACAGCACGTCCATGGGAGCGCCCAAATCCAGCACCTTGAAGCCGGCCTTCTGGCGCACGATCGAATGCCGCCCATCCGCGCCGACAATCAGATCAGCGCGCACCTCGCGCACACCCTCCGGGGTATTGACCCGCACGCCGACCGCCCGGGCGCCCTCAAAGATCACGTCGGTGACTTCGGCGCGCAGCATAAGGCCAAAGCTCTTGTAGCGCGCGCCTTGCGCCGCCAGAAAGTTGAGGAAATCCCATTGCGGCATGAGGGCGATGAACTTGCACACGGTCGGCAGGTGACGAAAATCCGCAACGGTGAAGCGCGTGTCGCCGATCTGCGCGGAGGCCTCCTCAAGCCGCTGATGCGGCAACTTCAGAAACTCATCCAGCAACCCGAGCTCGTGCATGAATTCCAGCGTTGAGGGATGGATCGTATCGCCGCGGAAATCACGCAGGAAGTCCGCGTGCTTCTCCAGCACCACCACATCGACACCGGCGCGTGCCAACAGGAAGCCAAGCATCATCCCGGCAGGCCCGCCGCCAACGATGCAACAGCGCGTGGTCAGATTTTCAGCCATTGGATTGAGCCCCTGTTCACATCGCAACCGCGTTGCGCGGCGCCGCGACTCTAACGTAAGAAGCGGCGCTTGTGGAATTGCCGACCCGGAGCAATGTCGTGGCGAAGCGCGATTGCAGTTGGATGTCATTTGCGGGTGTCGCGCTCGCCGCGTGGATGTGCGGCGTGCCATCCGTGCGAGCGCAAGACAGCGCGGTCACACTGACGGAGAATCAGAACGGCGGTAGCGCGCAGATTTCCCAAAACCAACAGTTGCACATCCGACTTCCGGTGCAGGGTGGAACCGGCTTTTCCTGGCAACTCACGCGCACACCGAGCGCACCGGTCCGGCTGCTGAGTTCCAACACGCAGCCGGCTAGCCCCGGCAACGTGCCGGGCGGGCCGGCAACTGAGCTCTTTGTGTTTGAACCAACGGGCGCCGGCGCCGGCGACATCGAGCTCGGCTACCGGCGGCCGTGGGAAAAAGACGTTGCGGCCGCCCGCACGTTTGCGGTGCACGTCGTGGTGGACGAGTAATTTACCTACGCCACGCCGAGTTTCTTCTGCAGGCTGGTTGACGAGGTCGTGTATTGGAACACCAGCCGCTTATCCGGGTACACATAGTGATAGGCCTTTTGCGCCATCAGCGCGGCCTCATGGAACCCGGATAGAATGAGCTTGAGCTTGCCCGGGTAGGTGTTGATGTCGCCGATGGCGAATATGCCGGGCACATTGGTCTCGAACGCCGCGGTGTCGACCGGAATCAACTCGCCCTCGAGCTTGACGCCCCAATCGGCAACCGGACCAAGCTTCATGGTAAGGCCGAAGAACGGGAGGACGGCGTCGCACTCGATAAGATAGGGATCACCCTTGTCGGGTTTGACGTGCACGGCCGCCACGTTGGCGCCCTCACCCTCAAGCTTCGCGATCTGGCCGAGCTTGAGGTCCATCTTTCCCTCGGCGACCAGCGCCCGCATCTTGTTGACGCTGTCGGGCGCGGCGCGAAACTCGTTGCGCCGATGCAGCAGTGTCACGTGCTTGGCGACCGGCTGCAGGTTCAGCGTCCAGTCGAGCGCGCTGTCGCCACCGCCAACGATCAGCAGCCGCTTGTCGCGGAACACGTCCATCTTGCGCACCGCATAGAAGACCGACGTGCCCTCGTAGGCCTCGATGCCGTGCACGCCGGGCGGGCGCTTGGGCTGAAACGACCCGCCGCCGGCCCCGATCACGATCACCTTGGCTTCGAACTCTTTGCCCTGATCGGTCCGCACGCGAAACAGCGGCTCGCCGATTTTCTCGATGGTCTCGATCATCTCGCCAAGATGGAACGTCGGACCGAACGGCTTGAGCTGCGCCATCAGCGCATCGGTCAGGCCAGCGCCGGTAATGAACGGCACCGCCGGGATGTCGTAGATCGGCTTCTCCGGGTAGAGCTCGGCACATTGGCCGCCGACCTTGTCGAGAATATCGACGACGTGGGTCTTCATATCGAGCAGGCCCAGTTCGAAAACGGCAAACAGCCCGCACGGGCCGGCTCCGACAATGAGCACATCGGTTTTGATTGGTTCAGCCATACTCCGTCTACCTGAATCCCTTTGTTGCCGGCCGCACGGGGCCGGACTCTTGCAATGTTCCGGCAGGGTCTAGCGGCGCGCGCGGGTGATCGCAATCTTCAATATCAACTGCCTGCTGCAATGATCGTCCCTGGGGCGCGCGGAAGAGAGAACAAAATACCTAACCCATGGACAAAGAGTCGCGGCTTGGTTGCGGGAGCAAACTCCTAGGCCTGTCGCTCGGGCGTGCGCACAACCAGGCCGTCGATGTCCTGCGTCACCTTGATCTGGCACGAGAGCCGCGAGTTCGGCCGCACGTCGTAGCCGAAGTCGAGCATATCCTGTTCCATCGCGGACGCTTCACCGGTCTTCGCTTGCCAAGCTTCATCGACGTAGACATGGCAGGTCGCGCAGGCGCACGCGCCGCCGCATTCAGCTTCGATCCCGGGAACCCCGTTCCGGATTGCAGTTTCCATGACGGTTGCGCCGATTTCGGCGTCGACCGTGCGGGCGGTGCCGGATGCGTCGATGTATGTGATCTTGGGCATGGGAACGAAAGCGCGGGACCGGTCGATTTCAGTTTCGGTGGAAACTGGAATCGCCCAGTTTCTGGGATTGCAGCGATTGTCGGACACTGTTGTCGGACACCAGACGCGATGCGTGATCGCAGGGCTGCGCGTCCCGGCCGTTCCTATATCGGCTTGCGACCCGCGATGCCAGTGCGCGATGCGCCTTGCAGGCCGGCATGGTGGAGCACGCGGTGCCCTGCCGGTGTCAACCGACAGACCAGCCAGTCCGGCTTCATGGGATTGGCGACCCACGGTTCGGCCCATCCGTGCGCGATGCAGGCTTCGACAGTTTTTCGCGGAATTTCGCGCCCGTCGCGATCGAACAGGGGCAGCTTGCCGCCGGGCTCTTCGAGGCCCCGCGCCAGGTAGCGAACCTGCGCCTCGCTGGGCCGGATGGCCGGCGTTGGTTCGCCTGCTTCCTCCGCAATTTCGCCCATATCATTGTACCGAATTGATTATCCGCCGTTAACGATGATTAAAAAGTCGTTACCGAAACGGTTTTTTTCGGCCTTACAGCCGGATAGGATAGCGCGGCGAGGTGGGGAAGTCCTGCGTGGACGGGATTTTTTCTTCCGGGACGTGGCCCGCACTCCCATCCGCCTGTATGCGGCCGATGGGGCCGTCGAGCACGTGAAAGCGTAAGGAAGGGGCCGGACAATGGCGAACAATCCGCAAACGTCCAAGGATCGGGACCAGGATGTGCTGTCGGCGATCGAGGAGGCCCTTAACCTCCGCGATTTCGATTCCGCTCCCTCGAAGCGCGCAGCACCCGCGGACGCCGCGCCGCCCCCACCCCCGATCGCGTCGGTGATGGCGACGGCCGCAACGCCCGCTTCCGGCTCCGATGGGACTGGCGCGCAGCGTGCCCCGCGCTTGCCGCGCATCGACGATCCGATCCTCGACCCGGCCGCGACCGCGCCCGCCGCGGACGAGCGCGTTCGCCAGGCAGCCAACGACGACCGCGAGAGCATCGGCCAGCTCCTCCGCGCCCTGCAGCGGCGGCCGTCCTCACGGCCCTACATCTATGCGTGGGTGTTCACCGTGGTCTGGCTCGCGGTCACCTGCGGGCTGGTGTTCGGGACCTTCGGTTCCACCATCGTCGGCCTGCTCGGCCAGGGCCTGACGGTGTCAGTACCGCTGGCGCTCGGCCTCCTCGCCGGCTTCCTCGGGCCGGTCGCATTCGTTTTCGTGCTCGCCAACATGCTGAGCCGCTCGCAGGAGCTGCGGCTCGTCGGTCAGTCGATGGCCGAAATCGCCATCCGGCTCGCCGAGCCCGACACGATCGCAAGCGAATCGATCGTGAACGTCGGCCAGGCGGTCCGTCGCGAGGTCGCCGCCATGGGCGACGGCGTCGAGCGCGCACTGGCACGCGCCGCCGAGCTCGAGGGACTGGTCAATAACGAGGTTGCCACGCTCGAGCGCGCCTACACCGAAAACGAGGTCCGTATCCGCGGGCTGTTGGATTCGATCGCGTCGCAACGCGACACGCTGGTCAACCATGCGGCGCAGGTGCGGGACGCGATCAGTTCCGTACACGTCGATCTCTCCAGCGAGATTGGCGCGATCAGCGCGATGATGTCCAAGCAGGTCAACGAAGCCGCCGCGCAGGTAACCGAAGCGCTGACCGACAAGGGTCAGGAAATCACCAGCGGCCTGAAAACCACCGCCGACGGCATGATCAGCATGCTGGCCGACCGCGGCCACGACCTGCTCGAACGCCTCGAACAGGCGAGCGAAAACACCTCGCGCTCGATCCAGGACGCCGCCGAGCGGATGACCACGAGCCTGAGCTTCAAGGATCACCACATCGAGGAAGAGTTCATCGGCATCGCCGACAACATCCAGGGCGTGATGCGGGACCGGCTCGACCGGGTGGCCGACGAGTTTTCGCAGAAATCGATCTCGGTGCTCGACACCATGGATCAGCATTCGCGCACGATTACCGACGCGCTGCTGGAAACCTCGAGCAACCTGACCGAAAGCATCGCCAGCCGCGTGGACGAAGTCAACAACACGCTCAAGGCAACCGGCGACTCGCTTGTTCTGGACCTGAGCCTGCGCGGCAGCGACATCGTCAGCAAACTCGAGCAGACGGGCTCGAGCATTGCGGGCACCTTGACTTCGAGCGGCGCGCGAGTTTCGGACGTGTTCGAGGAGCATGCCAGCGGCCTGGCGGACGCGATTGCCAACCGCAGCGATACGATGCGCGACCTGCTCACCGAACGCCTGCAGGCGTTCGAGGCGATCTTCACCCGCAACGGCGGCGAACTCGCGGACCGCATCGCGCATGACTCCGAGACGCTCGGCGACCTGATCATGCGCAATCTCACCGAGTTCGACCGTACGCTGAAGACGTACGGCGGCGAGCTGGTCGAGCGCCTGGGCCAACGTACCAATGATATGAGCGAAACCCTGAAGACCTACGTCGATGGGTTCGACAGCCGGGTCGGCGACGCGACCTCCGATGTCACCGCCGTGCTCGATCAGCGCCTGACCCGATTGCAGACCGCGGTCGATCAGCGCAGCCAGGAGCTGCGCGACCACGTCGACGGCTTCGACAACCGCATCGCCGATTCAACGTCGCAGATGACGTCCGTGCTTGATCAGCGTCTCGGCTCGTTCGAGGCTGCGATCGACCAGCGCACGCAGGAGCTTCAGGAAGGGCTCAGTCGCCGGATCTCGGCGGTCGTTGAGAGCGCCACGGCCGGCGGCAACAACATCATCAACTCGGTCGAGGAGCGCCTGTCCAACGTGTCGGGCGTCATTGACGCACGCGCCGGCGCGCTTGTGGGCGCGCTCAGCGACAAGGTTCGGGAAATCGATCAGACGCTCGGCGCACGTGCCAGCCGGCTGGTCGGCGTGCTCGGCGAGAAGGCCGACGAGCTGAGCAAAAAAGCCGAGGAGATCGACAGGGCGCTCGGCGTCCGCGCCAACGACATCGCCAGCAATTTCGATACCCGCATCAACCGCTTCGAAACGCTGCTCGTGGGGCGCGCGGAAGCCGTCACGCGGGATATCGAAACGCGTGGCAAGGCCACCGCTGATCGGCTGACGCAGAGCATCGCCAATCTGGACGAGATCGCGGGTTCCGCCTTGGAGACGCTCACCTCGGGCGCAACCCAGGCCCATCAGTCGCTGGCAATGCTGGCGGCGGGTGTCACCGACACGGTTCGCCAGAGCACCTCCGATGTCGAGCGCACGCTGACGGCGGCCTCCTCGCAGGCCGAGCGCATGGTCACCATGCTCTCCACCGAGGTGTCGAGGGCGATCACCCAAAACGCCTCCGAAGCCCGGGAGACACTCACCGACCTGGCTGCGACGATGAACCATGCGGTGAGGGACAGCAGCGCGGAGGCCGAACGCGTGGTCGCGGCGCTGTCGTCGCAGGTTGCCAACGCGGTCAGCCAGAGCAGCACGGAGGCCGAACGCGTCATCGCGACGCTGTCGTCCGAAGTAGCCAACGCCATCGGTCAAAGCGCCTCGCATGCGGAACGCCAGCTGACCGCGGCGTCCTCAGAGATCATCCGGGCGATCGAAGACGGTGCCGACGGCGCCGACCGTACGATGTCGGCGGTATCGGCCGGGTTCAGCAAGGCGATCGAGCTCAGCACCTCCGAAGCGGAACGCTCGCTTGTGCTGGTGTCCTCGAGCATCGCCGAGGCTCTCAAGCAGAATGCAGCCGAGGCCGAACGCACGCTGAGCTTCGCCTCAACCGGCCTCAGCAAGACAATCGGCGACAGCGCCTCCGAAGCCGAACGCACGCTCGGGACGGCGTCGAATGCCGTCGCGCGCACGATCGAACACTCGGCGTCGGCAGCCGAGCGCGCGCTCACCCTGGCGTCGTCCGGGGTCGCCGAAGCCCTCAAACAGAACGCCGACGACGTCGAGCGTAGCTTGACGGGGGTCAGCACGCAGATTGCCCGCAACTTCGCGGGCAAGGCCGATGAGATCGTAGCCGCGGTCAGTACCGGGTCTGCCAACCTCACTCGCGTGCTGGACGAGCGTGGCGGCGGCCTGGTCAACGCCATCGGGCATAAGACTACCGAGCTCGCGAGCGAACTGTCTCGAATCGCCGATCAGGCATCGCGAACAATCCAATCCAACAACGTGGCGCTGATCGACATTCTGACCTCGCGCGGCGAGGAGATCGTCGCGCAGATCACCGACACCAGCGAGCGCTCTGCGCAGGCGATCAGCCATCGGCTGCAGAGCCTGCAGGAAGCCGCCAACGAGGCGATCGAGCAGTCGAAGCGAACCGCGGCCGCCGCCGTTTCCGAAATGATGGAAACGCACGGCATGCTGCGCTCGGACACGACCGCGCTGTTCGAGCGGCTGCGCGAGGCCAACGGGCTGCTGCAGGACGTGGTCGGCGGGGCGCAGATCAACCTGGGTTCGATCGAGCAGATTCTGTCGGTACGGGTGGCGGACTTCGTCTCCACCATGACCAATCTGCTGGAACGGACCGGCGCCACGACCACCAGCATGGACGAGCACATCGGCTCGTTCTACGACGTGACCCAGCAGGTGCTCGGCAACCTGGGCGATCTCGCTCAGCAGTTCGACGCCCACGGCCGTGCGCTGTCGGGCGCCGTCACGGAACTGGAATCCTCCAACCGGCGGGCCGCGACCACCGTCTCCGAGCAACGCTCCACGCTTGACACGCTGGTCGCCGCGCTCGACGGCCGCACCAACGATCTCGACGAGCGGCTCAAACGGTTTGCGACCCTGCTCGACGAATCGTTCGTGGCGGCTGAGGGACGCGCGCGCGACATCGCCCGCACCGTCGCCGAAGGCATGAACAACGGGACGCGGGCCATCACCGATCAATATGAGCAGGTTCGCGCCGCAACCGATCAGGAGCGCCAGCGCACCATGGACGCGCTGCACGGCGTCTATCAGCAGGCGATCGGCGACTCCGAGGTGATGTTCCAGAGCGCGACCGAACGCTTCACCGAAATCGTGCAAAGCATGCGGCAAATGGCTGCCGAGATGCAGCGCGAGCTCGACAACACCCGCGAGGAGCTGCGGCGCGGCATCCTGGAGCTGCCGCAGGAAACGGCGGAGACGGCCGCGCAGATGCGCCGGGTGATCGTCGATCAGATCGAGGCGCTGGCCGAACTCAACCGCATCGTCGCGCGCCACGGCCGCGAATTCGAAGTTGTGGAGCCTGCGCGCGAGCCCATGCGCCGGGTGCATGAGGAGCAGCCCGCACGGCGGCCAGCAGACGAGCCGACCGTGCGGCGGGCGCCGGAGGAACCGGCCCGCCGCGGTCCGGATGCGCCCAGCATCGCGCGGCGTCCGGACGCGCCGCCGCCGCGGCCCGTCGCCCGGCCCGAGCAACACGCCAGCGCTCCGCCGATCGCGCCGCAGCCTCAGCCTCAGCCGCAACCGCAGCGGCGCCCGGAAACGCCTGCGCCGGGTGCGGCCGCGCAGCCGGCCAACCAGGGCCAGGGCAACTGGCTGTCCGACCTGCTGAACCGGGCGTCCCAACCGGAACCCCCGCAGCCGCGCAATAATGACGCCAGGCAGGTACGCCAGGAGGAACGGCCGACGCGGCATACGATCGAGTCGCTTGACTCGCTCTCGGTCGATATCGCCCGCATGATCGACCACGACGCCGCCGCCGAACTATGGGATCGCTATAATCGCGGCGAACGCAACGTCTTCACCCGGCGGCTATACACCATGCAGGGACAGAAGGCGTTCGACGAAATCCGGCGGCGCTATCGCGCGGACCGTGAATTCAAGCAGACCGTCGATCGCTACATCGCCGAGTTCGAACGGCTGCTCGAGGAGGTCTCGCGCGACGATCGCGGCCAGGTGGTGGTGCGCACCTATCTCACCTCGGAGACCGGCAAGGTCTACACCATGCTGGCGCACGCCGCCGGCCGCATCGAATAGCCGACGCCGACCGTCCAAAGCTCAATCGGCGCGCGCCGGTCTTCAGATCCGAAGGCCGGCGCGTTGCGTTGAGAAGCCGGTGATTGCAGCGCCGGTTTGATCCTCACCGCACCACGGCGCGCTGTTGCTGTGGTTGCTGCTGCCGGACGACCGGCGACACCTGCTGCGCCGGCGCTCCCCCGAACAGCAGGCGGGACGGGTTCTGGTCGATGTTGCGAAACACGATTTCGGCGGTCGAGACCGCGCGCCGCGCATCCGATATCAGCGCCTCGAGGTTCTTCAACCCCGCGCCGGTGAAATGGGTCAATCCCGGCGCCATTTCGTCGATCCGCTTGTCGAGATTGTCGGCCGCCATGCGAATCGACTTCACCGCCTCCACCAATTCACCCGGCTTCTCGGCGGAGCCGGTCATGCCTTCGAGGCCGGACATGATGCGATCGAACCGATCGGCATTGTTCTTGAGCGACACCGTGAACGCCTCGATGTTGTCGAGCGAACGATGCAACGCGGAATCATCGCTTACCAGTCGGTCGAGTTTGCTGATGAGCTCACGCGCCGCCCCCGACAAATCCTGAGTGGCGCTCGGGTCCGCGATCATCGTCGGAACGCCGTCGGCGCCCTCCGCCAGCGGGCCCGCCTGCGGATCGCCGCCCTTGAGCGAGACCGACGCGACGCCGGTCAGGCCGGTGAACTCGAGCCGAACATACGTGTCCTTGCGGATCGGGACGTTGGAGTCGACCGAAATGGTCGCAATCACCCGTTTCGGATCGCCCTTGTCGAGCTGCAGACTGGCGACCTCGCCGATCCGCACGCCGTTGAATTCGACCGTTGAGCCCTTCTGCAGGCCGCCCACCGATCCCGTGAACACCACGTGATAGGTCGTGCGGGTCGCGGTCACCGTGCTCGAGCGGAACCAGTGCACGAACCCGAACACGCCCGCGAGCACCAGCAGGGTGAAAAACCCGATCAGGACGTAGTTGGCTTTTGTTTCCATGAACCCGGCCCTCACTCACGCATGCGCTTGGGCTGCGCCGATCGCGCGGGCGCGCTTGCCGCGGAAGTACTCCTTCACCCACGGATGCTCGCATTCCAGCATGGTCGCCATCGTCCCGGTCACGATCACCTTGCCTCCCGACAGCACCGCAATGCGATCGCAAATCTCGTTCAAGCTGTCGAGGTCGTGGGTCACCATGTACACGGTCAGGCCCAAGGTCTGCTGCAGGGTGCGGATCAGCTCGTCGAAATCCCCGGCGCCGATCGGATCGAGCCCCGAGGTCGGCTCGTCGAGGAACACGACTTCGGGATCGAGCGCCAACGCGCGGGCCAGCGCCACGCGTTTGATCATGCCGCCCGACAGCTCGGCCGGATATTTGTCGCGCACGTCAGGCTTTAGTCCGACCATCTCGAGCTTGGTGATCGCAATCTCGTCCATCAGCCGGTCGGAGAGCTTGAGATATTCGCGCATCGGAAACTGAACGTTTTGGATCACCGTCAGCGAGGAAAACAGCGCGCCTTGCTGGAACAGGACGCCCCAGCGACGCTCGATCGCGCGGCGCTGCTCCCCGCCAGCCTTGCCAAGGTCGACGCCGAGGACCTCGATCGTCCCCCCGCGTTTGGGGAGCAGCCCCAGGATGGTGCGCATCAGCACAGTCTTGCCGGTGCCGGAGGCGCCGACGAAGCCAAGCACCTCACCGCGCACCACGTCGAGCGACACGTGATCGAGGACGGCCTGATGGTTGAGCACGACTACGACGTCGCGCACGCTGATCACCGGGTCGTTGCTGTTGATGGGCGCGAGCATTCGCTACTTCCCGATCGCCGCAAAGAAAATTGCGAATACGCCGTCGAGCACGATCACCAGAAAAATCGCTTTGACCACCGACGCGGTCGTCTGCAAGCCGAGCGATTCGGCGCTGCCCTTGACCTGCAGGCCTTCCACGCTTGCCACGATGCCGATCACCAGCGCCATGAACGGCGCCTTGCTCATTCCGACTTCGAAATGGTTGATCGAGATGATCTCGCGCAGGCGCGCCATGAATATGTCCGGACTCATGCCCGCATAGAGCCAGCATACCATGCCGCCGCCATAGAGCGCCGCCATCGATCCGAGAAACGTCAGGATCGGCAGCGCGATCACCAACGCGACGACGCGCGGCAGGATCAGAACCTCGATCGGGTCGAGCCCCATCGTCTGCAGCGCATCGACTTCCTCGCGCATTTTCATTGAGCCAAGCTCGGCGGTGTACGACGATCCGGAGCGGCCCGCGATCATGATCGCCACGATCAGCACGCCGATCTCGCGCATCACCAGGATGCCGAGCATGTCGACCACGTAGACCTCAGCGCCGAATCGGCGGAAGTGGAAAATGCCCTGCTGCGCGATGATCGCTCCGATCAATACCGTGATCAGCAATATGATCGGAACCGCGCGCCAGCAGACGCGGTCGAGGTGATGCACCATGGAGGTCAGGCGGAAGCTTCCAGGGCGGATCAGGACCCGCAGGATCGCGAGCACGAGTGCGCCGAACATCTCGACGTTGAGCAGGACGTCGCGCGTCATCAGGCTGAAGGCTCGCCACAGCAGCGCGAAGGCGGAGGCCAGCACGTCCTCGTGGGCGTCCTCCGGTACGGCCTGGTTCGACTGGTGGGCCTCCTTGATCAATCCGCGAAAGCGGTCGGGCATGCCGACGATCGTGATCCGGCGATCGGCCTCGGCGAAGCCGCGCAGCAGGCGCTCCAGCAGCCACGCGCCGAAGGTGTCGATATTGTCGACCCCCGCCAGGTCGAGATCGACGCGATTGACCGAGTTGCCTTGCGCGACGGCGCTGTCGACCTGAAGTTCCAGGTCGCTGGCGTGTTGCGCCGTCCACGAGCCGACCGCCGCGAGGCGCAGGTAGTCGCCCTGGGCCAGGCTCCGAAGCAAGGGTTCGCCGGTCAAAGCCACGCTCATGGAGGTGTTGCCCCGCCCGTGCAATCCTCCGGCGGGCGCTTCATGGACGCCCTTGAGGATCGCCATCCCATACCGCCATACTGACCATAAGTGCCGGGCATGTCGAGCTTTTCAGATGAGTTTAGGATCGTGAACGAGCCGCCTTTTAGCACGCTTAGTGCGGCAATCGAGACTTGGCCGATCGCCGGCACCTTCACCATCAGCCGCGGCTCGAAGCGGGCCGCCGAGGTAGTTGTCGTCGAGGTGTCCGACGGCCGGCATCGCGGCCGGGGCGAATGTGTCCCCTACCCGCGGTATGGTGAGACCGCCGCCGGGGTCGTTGCGGCCGTCGAAGCCGTCCGCGAGCCAATGTCCCGCGGGCTTGACCGCGCAGGCCTGCAGCGGCTCATGCCCGCCGGCGCCGCCCGCAACGGCATCGATTGCGCGTTGTGGGATCTTGCGGCGAAACGTAGCAGCCAGCCGGCGCACGCGTTGGCCGGCCTGCCCCCGCTCCGGCCGCTCAAAACCGTCTATACCATCTCGCTCGGCGGCCCGGATGCCATGGCGCAGGCCGCCCGCCAGGCGGCGCGATCGCTTCTGAAGATCAAACTGGGCGGCGCCGGGGATCCCGACCGTATCCGCGCAATCCGGCACGCCGTGCCCGACGCGGAGCTCATTGTGGACGCGAACGAGGGCTGGTCGCGACAGAATCTGGCAGAAAACCTCACGGCTTGCGCGGATGCGGGCGTGACCCTGGTGGAGCAGCCGCTGCCGGCCGCGGATGACGCGGCGCTCGCGGAGGTTGCTCATCCGATCCCCGTGTGCGCTGACGAGAGCGTACATGACCGGGCTACCTTGACCCGGCTCAAAGGCAAATACGAGGCAGTCAACATCAAGCTCGACAAGGCCGGGGGCCTTACCGAGGCCTTGGCGCTGGCCGACGAGGCCGGCCGGCTGGGGTTTACCATCATGGTGGGCTGCATGGTCTCGACCTCGCTGGCGATCGCCCCCGCCACGCTCGTCGCCCAACGAGCCCGCGTGGTCGATCTCGACGGCCCGCTCCTGCTCGCCGCGGACCGCCCGGATGGGCTGCGCTACGAGGGCAGCACGCTCTATCCGCCAAGCCCGGCCTTGTGGGGGTGAGCGCATGATCCGGCGAAGTGTGAGCGGTTCGCCGATAAGATCATGCGCTAAAATCAATTTTCTAGCGCGCGATCGGACGCAAAACCGGTGACCACTTTTGCTGATCGCGCGCTAAGCGCCGCTACAAACCCGGTCGGGTGCGGCCGATCCAGTGAGCCGCACACGCGACCGCAAAGCCAACGGCAGCCATGAGGGCCATCACCGCATAGGCGAGATCGCCATAGGCGTGAAACAGGCTGCCGGAGAATGCCATTGCAAAGCTGAACACGACGCCCTGCGCGGCCGCGAAGTCGCCTTGCGCGGTGGCTCCGAGTCCGATCGGAACCACACGGGCCAGGTACTGCATCGCGCCGAGATGCGTCGACGTGAATGACAGCGCATGCAGGCACTGCAGCGCTGGCAGCAGGATCAGCGGGGGGTCGCACGCCATGATGCCCCAGCGCAAGGTCGCGCCGCCGGCGCCGATCACCACAAACGCCAGCGGGCTGATGAATTCGCTCAGGAAACCGGACGCCGCGAACAGCAGAATTTCGGCAATCACGCCGAGTGCCCATAGTGAACCAATGACCGTGTCGCTCAGCCCCTTGGCGGTCCAGTCGATGGTCGAGAATCCGTAGTAGACGGCGTGGCTCGCCTGCACGAGGCTGCACGCGACCAACACGGCCACGAACACCGGCGAGCGCCAGAGAACCTTCGCGGATGGCGCCGGATCGCTTTTGACGCGCTCGTGTGGCTGCAGCGGCAGCAGCATGACGGCACAGACCGTGCCCAGTACAAACGCCGCGACGATCAACCAGATGATATTGGCGCGTGCGATCACGCCGATGAGGATGCCGCCGCCGATATTGGCGGCGATGTAGGCGGCCGACGACCACAGCCGCACCGGTCCATAGGCGCGCCGGCGCTCCGCCAGGCCGCGCAGCGCATAGGCGTCGGTGAGTGGAAATCCGGGTGTGAAGAACAGCGCCGCCAGCACCATGGAACCGAGAATGCCGATGAAGCCGGAGCTGACACCGATCAGCGAATTGCCGAGCGCGGCGCCGATGGAACTGATCAGGATCGCGGCGCGCAGCGCGTTGAAGCGGTCCGCGAGCCGGGTCGCGAGCGGCACGCACACGATGCGCACCACCATCGGGGCGGCCAAGACGATGCCGATCGCCGCCGGATCGAGCCCCTTGTACTCGAGCCACAAGGGAAAAAACGGCATGCCAAAGCCGGTCGCGATGCCCAAGGTGGCGTAGAACGCCGCCAGGCGCGGCGCGAATGAATCGTGTTGGGACATCAGGGACCGGGAATCAGAAAGCGACGAGCCTGGGAGGCAAGGATCAGCAATCGGACAGGAGCCTGATTACTGATACCTGTTACGCCACCAGTCGGGAAAACAATTCCGGATCGACGTTGCCGCCGGACAAAACCACGGCCACGACCTTGTGGCGCACGTCGATCTTTCCAGCGAGCAGGGCCGCGAGCGCGACCGCGCCGCCGGGCTCGACCACGAGCTTGAGCTCGTGAAATGCAAAGGCGACCGCGCGGCCGGCTTCCTCGTCGGTCGCCGTTACGCCTTCGCCTATGAGCGAGCGATTGATCGCGAAAGTGAGTTCGCCCGGGGATTGAGCCATCAGCGCGTCGCAGATCGATCCGCTGATCTTGTCGTTGTGCTCGCGCTTGCCGGTTTTGAACGACCGCAAGTGATCGTCAAAGCCCGCAGGCTCGGCGGTCAGCAGCCGGGCATCCGGAAGGCGCGCCTTGACGGCGAGCGCAATGCCGGCTGCAAGCCCGCCGCCCGACGCATTGATGATAACCACCTCGGGGGCAAGCCCGAGCGCCGCCAAATCCTCAACGATCTCGCGCCCGGCGGTGCCCTGCCCGGCGATGATGAGCGGGTCGTCGTATGGCGGCACCAGCACGGCGGCGCGGTCATCGGCAAGGCCGCGCGCGATCGCGGCGCGGTCTTCGCGTCCGCGATCGTAGAGCACGATCTCGGCGCCGAGCGCGGCGGTCCGCTCGCGCTTCGCTCGCGGGGCATCGGACGGCATCACGATTACGGCCGGCATGCCGAGGAGTTTTGCCGCAGCGGCGACCCCTTGCGCGTGATTGCCGGAGGAAAATGCCACCACCCCGCCCGCGCGCTGTTCGCGCGCCAGCGCCGAGAGCTTGTTGTAGGCACCGCGGAACTTGAATGACCCCGTGCGCTGCAGGGTCTCGGCCTTGAGGAAGATGCGGCCGCCGGTGAGCGCATCGAGCGTCGGCGATGAAATCAGCGGGGTATGCAGGGCAACGCCGTCGAGCCGCGCCGCGGCCGTGTCGACGTCGGCGGAGGTTGGCAGGGTGGTCGTGGGGTCGGGCGCTGCCATGGCGTGCACAGTAGCGCGCAACAGCGGAGAAGGCCACCGCCCTAGTGGTCCGATTCTAACATTCGCATCCCGGTTCGGCAGGCTCTTTTGCGAATGTTAGAATCAAAAGGACCACTAGCAAATATTAGGTTCGAGGGGAGCTTTGGATTTGACGTTCGCTTCACGATCTCGCGGCTCGGTGGGTAGCGAACCTAAATCCGCTCCACTCGCGCACGACGCGCGTCAGCAGAGGGCGAAGGCAATCGGCATCGCGGGCTGCAAACTGCGCTACGCCGCTTGCCTGCGCGCGGTGACGCGGCGGAACCGTACCAGGGTATAAGCGCTGAGCGGTCCGATGCGCCGGCGTTCGATCAACTCGACGCCGCCATGCGTCTGCGCCCAGGCGACCAGCCGCGCAAACGGGAACTCCGGCCGCAGCCCCAGCGCTCGCGTCGGCTTGGCGGCCCAGCGTTCAATGGCCGCGAGCATACCGCGCTCCGAGTAGAGATGATTGACCAGGATAATTTCGCCGCCGGGACGCAGCACACGCGCGCACTCCGAGAGCACGCGCTCCGGATCGGCGACCAGCGTGATCACAAACTGCGCCACCACGCAGTCGAAAGACGCGTCCTCGAATGCGAGTTCGTGCGCATCCATGACCAATACGTCCTTGACGTACGGATAGCGACCGCTCGCCATGCGCTGCCGCGCCTTGGCCACCATCGGTTCGGAAAAATCGACGCCGACAACTTCGGTCGAAGCATTGTAGTCGCCGAACGACAACCCGGTGCCGACGCCCACTTCCAGAATGCGTCCGCCGACCCGCATGGCCGCGCCGGTCGCGCTACGCCGTCCCGGCTCGAACAGCGGCCCGCACACCTTGTCGTAGACCGGGGCCCAGCGCGCATAGGCGGTTTCGACCTCGTGGCGATCAAGGTCGGATGTTCGCGATTCTAACATGGCGATACTCCCAGTTCGGCGGGCTGGAATGAACGTCGGCGTTTGACTCAGGCGGCTTGCGCGCCGATCGCCGGCTCGGCCTCGACCGGCTCGAGCAGCGGCCTCGTGTGCGTCCAGGCTATGATTTCAAATCGACCATCGGGGTGCTCTGCGATCGCAGTGCAGCTTTCAACCCAATCCCCGCAATTGATATATCGGATACCGAATTCGTCGTGAATAGCGGCGTGATGGATATGGCCGCAGACGACTCCGTCGGCCGAATGGCGCTGCGCCTCGGACACCAGAGTCTTCTCGTACTCGCCGATGTAGCTGACCGCATTCTTGACCTTCAACTTGGCCCATTGCGACAGCGACCAGTAGCCGAAGCCGAGTTTGCGGCGCACCGCATTGAACACGCGGTTCACCACGATGGCGAAATCGTAGGCCTTGTCGCCCAGCAGCGCGAGCCAGCGCGCTTGCGTCACGACGAGATCAAACAAATCGCCGTGGATGACGAGATAGCGCCGGCCGTCCAATCCGACATGGATGGTGTTCTCAAGCACTTCGATACCGCCAAAGTGGGTGCCATAGTAGTCGCGCATGAACTCGTCGTGATTGCCGGGCAAGTAGATGATACGCGCGCCCTTGCGCGCCTTGCGCAGCAGTTTCTGCACGATGTCGTTATGGGTTTGCGGCCAGTACCAGCCGGATCGCAGCGCCCATCCGTCGACGATGTCGCCGACCAGATAGATCGTGTCGGCGTCATGCCAGCGCAAAAAGTCGAGCAACCGGTCAGCCTGGCATCCGCGCGCACCGAGGTGCACGTCAGAGATGAAAAGGGCGCGGAAGTGCCGAGGATCTGCCGTCACGATGGCCGGTCTTGTTGTTGCATGATAATAGTGCTATGCCCGACTCGGATAACACTTATATGACAAAAGTGGGCGGGCGGTCAGCAGCAAATTCGTACGCGGGCGTGCTGATGATGAGCCGGTCACAAATGTGTCATTGCCCCGCACTAGCGTCGCGACCATGGCACCGGTGATTTGGACCGCAGCGATTATCCTCTTCATCACTGTTGGTTCTCATCTCGCCACCATTGCGGTTGCAATCAACCGTTGCAGAGCGCGCACGGACGTTGAACCGCCGCCGCCCGATGCTCCGTCGATCAGCGTGGTGCGCCCGGTGTGTGGCCTCGACAATTTCGTCGAGTCAACTTTGCGCTCAGGTTTTGAACTTGATTACCCAGATTATGAGCTCCTTTTCTGTGTCGCCAACGCCCGCGACCCGGTGGTGCCAACCGTTCAGCGACTCATCGACGAACATCCGCACGTGCGCGCCCGCCTGTTGATCGGCGAAGAGCGCATCAGCGCCAACCCAAAGCTCAACAACTGTGCCAAGGGTTGGAACGCTGCCGCGCACGAGTGGATCGTGCTCGCCGACAGCAATGTGCTGTTGCCTCCCGACTACCTGACACGGCTGTGGAAGGGCTGGCGAGAAGATACCGGGCTTGTCTGCTCCCCGCCGTCGGGAACGGCTCCGGAAGGATTCTGGGCCAACGTCGAGTGCGCGGTCCTCAATACCTACGAGGCGCGCTGGCAATACGTCGCCGACAGCTTGGGCGTCGGTTTCGCGCAGGGCAAAACGATGTTCTGGCGACGCTCGGTGCTGGAGGACGCCGGCGGCATCCGCCTGCTCGGACTGGAGCCGGCCGAAGACGCTGCGTCAACCAAGGTCGTGCGCGACGCCGGCCTACGCGTGCGCCTGGTCGACGCGCCGTTCCCGCAGCCGCTCGGTCATCGGACCGCACTCGAGGTTTGGCGCCGGCAGGCACGCTGGGCGCAGCTGCGACGCGCTTCGTTTCCGCATTTTTATCTTCTTGAAATCATCGGCGGTGCGTTGCTTGCATCGATCGCAGCCGCAGCGCTTGCAACCGCGCTCGACCTGTCCTGGATCCCGGCGGTCCTCGCGGTGACGATCCTCTGGTATGGGACCGAGATGAAGCTCGCGCGCGCCGCCGGATGGCCGCTGTCGCGGCTCTATCCGCTGCATGCGCTGGTACGCGACCTCGCGCTTCCGGCGCTGTGGGTGACCGGCTGGCTGGGCTCGGATTTTGTCTGGCGCGGCAACGCCATGAGCAGTGTCACGGCGAGCGAGTCGCCGCAGGCCTGAGCGCGCGCACTCGGGGCACCAGCGCCCTCCCGCTAACGCTTGACCGGCGCGCGCATAAAATGCGTGATCCCCACGAGGCACGCTAAGAACTCAAATCGGGAAACGTCCATGGATCTCGGAATTGCCGGCTGCAAGGCGATCGTGTGCGCATCAAGCAAGGGGCTCGGGCGAGCGTGCGCTGAGAAACTGGCCGAGGCCGAGTGCGAAGTCGTGGTCAACGGCCGCAACCGGGACAGCGCGGAGGCGACCGCGGCTGAGATCCGCAAGGCCACCGGCACCAAAGCGGTCGCGGTCGCCGCCGACGTCGCAAGCCCCGAAGGCCAGGCCGCGCTGTTTACCGCTTGCCCGGACCCGGACATCCTCGTCACCAACAATCTGGGGCCACCACCGCGCGACTACCACGACGTAAGCCGACAACAGATACTCGATGGCGTCGTCGGCAGCATGGTCACCCCGATCGAGCTGATCCAAAGAGCGATCGACTCAATGGTGGCCAAGAAATTCGGTCGCATCGTCAACATCACGTCGGGCGGCGTTTACATGCCGCAGGTGAACCTCGAGGTTTCCTGCGGCGCGCGCGCTGGCTTGACGGCTTTCCTGGCGACGGTTGCGCGGGCGGTGGCACCGCACAACGTCACCATCAATTTCCTGCTTCCGGGCGCGTTCGAGACCGACCGGCTGCGTGCGATCTTCGAGACCGCCGCCAAGCGCGACAACACCACCCCGCAAGCGGCACGCGCGCAACGGGTGGCCAGCATCCCGGCCAAGCGGGTGGGCAAGCCCGAGGAATTCGGCGCAGCCTGCGCCTTTCTATGTTCCGCCCACGCCGGTTTCATCACCGGCCACAATCTGCTCATCGACGGCGGGGCATTCCCGGCTGCCTTCGCGTGACAGGCGCTTGCTCACAGCGCGCGCGCGCAGCATGATTGTGATCTCTCACCCCAACGCAGGATTTCTGCCATGAAACTGGTTCGTTTCGGCCCGGCCGGCCAAGAGAAGCCCGGCATCATCGATTCCACCGGTGGCGTCCGTGATCTCTCAAGCGTCGTTCCCGACATCGCGGGCGAGGCGCTGACGCCCGCCGGCCTCGCGAAGATCCGCAATCAAAAGATCGATCAATTGCCCAAAGTCAGCGGCAATCCAAGGCTCGGACCCTGCGTCGGACGGGTGCGCCATTACATTGCGATCGGATTGAACTACGCGGACCACGCCGCCGAGGCGGGCCAGCCGTTGCCGAAGGAGCCGATCATCTTCAGCAAAGCGCCGACTTCGATCTGCGGCCCCAACGACGACACTATCACTCCGAAGGAGTCCACCAAGCTCGATTACGAGATCGAGCTCGGGATCGTTATTGGAAGTCGCGCGCGCTATCTCGACAAGGGCAAGGCGATGGACGCCGTCGCCGGCTATTTCCTCGCCAATGACGTGTCCGAACGTGATTTCCAGATCGCACGCTCCGGCGGCCAATGGGACAAAGGCAAGGGGTGCGAAACTTTCGGGCCGATCGGGCCGTGGCTTGTCAGCAAGGACGAGGTCGCGGATCCGCAGGCGCTCGACATGTGGCTCACGGTTAACGGCGAGACCCGTCAGAAGGGTTCGACCAAGACCATGATCTTCGGCGTCGAACACCTCGTCTGGTACTGCTCGCAGTTCTTCGTCATGGAGCCCGGCGACATCATCGCCACCGGCACCCCGCCCGGCGTCGCCCTGGGCATGAAGCCGCAGCCGAAGTTCCTCAAGGCGGGCGACGTGGTGCGGCTGGGCATCACCGGGCTTGGCGAGCAGCAGCAAACAATCGTACCGCCCAGATAGAACCCTCAGCGCGCGCTGACGCCGCCCTCCGCAAGCGTCGGCGCCCTACCCCTCTCTCGCCTCCAGCACGGCCTTGAGCGACACGCGCGACCAGGCCGCCGTGCGCTCGCGAAATCCGTTGTAAGAGTCGTAGACCCGACGCGCGATCGCGCTGCGCCCGGCGAGATCGCCGACCACGCCCGTGGCCTCGTTGCGTGCCGCAGTTACAACTGCAGGCGGGAAGCTTTTGAGCTTGACGTTGTCGCGCGTCGTCAACACCGCCAGGGCGTCGGCATTGAGCCGATCCATCTCGGCGAGCGCGTAGGCGGCTTCCGCCGCGCACGCATGCGCAATGATCGCCTTGGTTTCCGCGTCCGCCGCGTCCCAGACCTTGCGCGACACAATACATTCGCCGGTCCCGTTCGGTTTGTTGAATCCCGGGCCGTAATAGAGCGTTGCGACCCGATAGAGGCCGAGCGCAATGTCGGTCCCGGGGCCGACGAACTCGGCGGCGTCGAGCACGCCGGACTGCAGGCTGGTCAGGATCTCGCTCACGGGCGTCGTCTGCGGAGTAGCGCCCAAACGCCGAAAGACCTCGCCGCCAAGGCCGAGCGAGCGGATCTTCAGACCCTTGAGATCCTCGGGTCCGTTCATGTCGCGGCGAAACCACCCGCCCATGCAGACGCCGGTGTTGCCGGCCATGAATGGCTTGACCCCGAACGGTGCGTAGAGCTCGTCCCAGAGAACCTGCCCGCCGCCCGCATCGACCCAGGCCACGTGCTCGAGCGGCGTCAAACCGAATGGCACGGTCGTGTAGAATGCCGCTGCCGGCTCCTTTCCCTGCCAATAGAACGCGGCGGTGTGCCCCATCTCGGCGACACCGCCGCCGACCGCGTCGAGCACTTCGAATGCCGGAACCAATTCGCCGGCCGCATAAACCGTGACCTGCAGCCGGCCACCGGAGAGCGCGCCAATACGCTCGGCCACCCGTTCGGCCGACATGCCCGGGCCGGGCAGGCGCTTGGGCCACGACGTGACCATGCGCCAGCGCTGCATCTGCGCGCGCACCACCGTCGGCGCAGCCACCGTTCCGGCCAGTGCAACGCCGGCGCCTCCAACGAGTTTACGACGATTGATGTGCATTGCTTTGGCTCCACGACTTCAGGTTGGCCACCAGGCATGGAAATGATGCAGAGGGCCGCGCCCTCGCCCCACCGACAATTGGTCGGACGACGCGATCGCCGCAGTGACGTACGCTTTGGCCTCGCGCACTGCGGCGGGCAGCGCGAGACCCTTAGCCAACCCAGCCGCAATCGCGGACGACAGCGTGCAGCCAGTGCCGTGCGTGTTGCGGGTCGCAAGCCGGGCGGCGGTAAAACGTGTGACACCCGCATGATCGACGAGCACGTCGGCGCTTTCGGCGCCCGTTCCATGCCCGCCTTTGATCAGCACCGCCTTGGCGCCGGCCGCAAGCAGCCGTTCGGCCTGCGCCCGCATCGCCGCCTCGTCCGAGGCAATGCCGGTGCCGAGCAGTGCGGCGGCTTCGGGAAGATTGGGCGTGACGAGGAGGGCGCGCGGCATCAGTTCGTTCCGCAGTGCCTCGATGGCATCGGCCCGCAGCAGCCGATCGCCCGACGCCGCGATCATGACCGGGTCGAGCACGACGTTGCGTGCCGCGTTGCGATCGAGCGCGCGCGCCACCGCGTCAATGATGTCCGCATGCGCCAGCATGCCGATCTTCACCGCGGCAACCGCGAGATCTGCGAACACAGTGTCGATCTGATCGGTCACGAACTCGGGCGGAACGTCGTGGATGCCGGCGACGCCATTGGTGTTTTGCGCGGTCAACGCCGTGATGACGCTGGCCCCGTAGACGCAGAGCGCGGAAAAGGTCTTGAGGTCCGCCTGGATGCCGGCGCCGCCGCTGGAATCGGAGCCGGCGATGGTGAGCGCGATCGCGGTCATTGTGCTCAATGCCCGGCCGCGCCCACGGCCGGGACCCTGGGGGCGCAGCGCGAAAGCGCAGCGTCGATTGTTGCGCGCAGCGCGCGCGCGGCGGCACGCGGATCATGGGCGTGCGAGAGCGCCGAGACGACGGACACCCCGTCGACGCCGGCCATAATTACGTCGGCGGCGTTGCCGGCGTTGATGCCGGCGATCGCGCACATCGGAAAATTGCCGATGCGATAGCGGAAGACCTTCACGATCTCGCGCAGCCCGGCGAGCCCGATCGGCGGATCGGGATTGTTCTTGGACGCGGTGCTGAACACACCGCCGATGCCGACGTAGTCGACGACGCGCAACGGCGCCGACCAGGCCTGCGCCACGGTCTTGATGGTCAGCCCGATGAACGGCAGCGGACCGAGCTGCGCACGCGCACTCATGACATCGAGATCGTCCTGGCCGAGATGGACGCCGTCGGCGCCGACCTCGATTGCGACGTCGACGCGATCGTTGATGATCAGCGGGACCGGCCCGAGCGCGGCCTTGACGGCGCGCGCAAGTTCGATCTGGCGATTGGTGTCGCCTTTCTTGTCACGCAGCTGCACCAGGGTGACGCCGCCGGCCACAATCATGCGCGCCAAGTCCGGCGGCGCGTGGCCGCCCGCCTGTTCCGGATCGAGGATGGCGTATAGCCGCAGATCGAGCTGATCTAGCATGCGATCCTCGCCTCGCGCAGCAACACCTCGCCATCGAGCGCATAGATCGCATCGAGCATGGCGGCGGCAAAGCTGCCGGGCCCGGTCGCCCGCGCGCCTGCGAGCTCGCCCGCGACGCCGAACACCATCAGGCCGGCCGCGGTCGCAAGCCACGCGTCGGCTTCGACCGCAAGGCAGGCGGCGACGACCGCCGACGCCGAGCATCCCATGGCGGTGACCTTGGCCATCAGCGGATGCCCATTGGCGATGCGCGCGAGCCGCGCGCCATCGGTGACGAGGTCGGTTTCGCCCGTCAGTCCCAGGACGGCGTCGGTCTCGAAGGCGTAGGCGCGCAGCCCGCCTTCGCTCCAGGGCGCACCCGCAAGCGCCGCGAACTCGGCCTGGTTGAGCCGCAGCGCGCTCGGATGCCGGGCAGCCAAAGTCCTGGCAAACGCCGTGCGTGGTTGCGAGCGCTCAATGAAGACCGGGTCGAGCACCCATGGCCGGTTAGCCTGTGCGATACTCCCGACTGCGATCTCGGCCGCGGCCCGGCGCTCCGCGTCGAAGGTGCCGAGATTGACGAGGAGCGCATCGGCGCGCGCCGCGAACTCGCCAACCTCGTCGGGCGCGATCGTCATCGACGGCACGGCGCCAAGTGCGAGCAGCATGTTGGCGGAGATATTCTGCGCAACCGCGTTGGTGATGCAGTGCACGCGCGGCGCGCGGATGCGCACGCGCTCGAGGACGGCAGCTGCGCCGGCGACGAGGTCGCCCGCAAGAGCACTGGTGGATGTGGTTTGGCGGGAAGTGGTGGCGTCCCGCATCTCAAGCTCCCTCCGCCGGCATGATCCGGATCAGGTTCGATGGGTTGGCAGACCGCCTCTCAGCCCGATTTGCGCCAGGCACCCCATTGAGATTGCAGCCGATATGTAGCGCCGCGAGAGGCGCCGTACAAGCTTCTGGCCCCTTGCCAGCCCTGCTCGACAGGCCGTGTAATGCGCAAAACCCCTAGCCGGGAGGAAGGCCATGACTGTTTCCGGGCGGGCGCACGCGCCAACCTGCACATGCCATGTCTCGCGTCGAACGCTTTTGACCGGCGCGGCCGCGCTTGGCGCGGCCGCGATCCTGCCCGGGGGCGCTACGCGCGCGCAGGGCGCGACCATTATCGATACCCACCACCATTTCTATCCGCCGGCCTACCAGCAGGCGTTCATCGACTGGGACGACGGGAAGAAACTGCCGCATTCGCCTCAGCAGATCGCCTGGACGCGCGACAAAGCGGTCGCCGAGATGGACAAGAACGGCATCCGTACGGCCATGCTGTCGCTGCCGTCGACCTCAGGGCTTTGGTTTGACGGCGGACCAGAGGCGGCGGCCCGCATGGTGCGCATCTGCAACGACTACGGCGCCCAGATGGCGCGGGATTTTCCCGGCCGCTTCGGCTTCTTCGCCCCGCTGTCGATGCTGGACATCGACACGACGCTCAAAGAGATCGAGTACGTGTTCGATACGCTCAAGGCGGACGGCGTCGGACTGCAGAGCAACTATGGCGACAAGTGGCTGGGTCATCCGTTCTTCAAGCCGGTGCTGGAAGAGCTCAATCGCCGCAAG
>DATIPA010000073.1:0-26179 GCA_035472475.1 Xanthobacteraceae bacterium
GCGGGGTTCGCGCCGTAGCAGAACGCCGTGTCCATGCCGGTGCCGACCGGAAAGCCTGAGACCAGGCGTCCGCCGGAGAGCACGTCGAGCATTGCCATCTCTTCCGCGACGCGCGTCGGCGGGTCGTAGAGCGCGACCGAATTGCCGAGCACGATCAGTTTGGCCTTGGAGGTGCGGCGCGCGAGTGCCGCCGCCATCAGGTTGGGCGAGGGCATCAGGCCGTAGCCGTTCTGGTGATGCTCGTTGACGCAGATGCCGTCGAAACCGGCGCGTTCGGCGAACTCGAGCTGGTCGAGATAATCGTTGTAGACCTGATGGCCCTTGGCCGGGTCGTAGATCTCGCCGGCAGGCAGATCGACCCATACCGACGGAAAGCGCTCCCGGAAGCGATCCGGCAGGTACGGATACGGCATCAAATGAAACCAGTGGAATTTCATCTGGTGTTTCCTTCCGCTCTGTCCTATCCGGCCTTCAAAATTCGGGGCAGCCGCGCGGCCGCGACGTCGAACGCGTCCAGCAACTCCTCGTAGCGCGCCTCCACGTCGCTCCGCCGGTTGGGCTGGGTAACGATGTAGAACTCGTTCTCCTCGATCGCGTGGAGCACCAGCGCCGCGAGGTCGAGCGGATCGAGGCCATTGCGCGAACCCTCGACATATCGCTGGTTGCGCTCGGCCAGCACCGGGTCGGCGCGGTAATCATAAGCACCGCCGAACCGCGCCGGCCGGTTGCGCCCGTTGTCCGGCATGTTGGTGCGGGTCCAGCCCGGGCACAGCACGCTCACGCCGATCTTTGACCCAGCAAGCTCGTCGGCAAGCACATGCGAGAGACCGACGATGGCGAACTTGGTCGCCCCGTAGGGGCCGGCGAGTGCCTTGGGCGTGAGCCCGGACATCGAGGACGTGTTGACGATGTGGCCCGCCTCACCGTGTTGTTTCATGTGCGGAAGGAAAGCCCGCAGACCATGAATCAAACCATATAGATTAACGCCGATCACCCAGTCCCAATCGCTGACCGCAATTTCCTCCACATAGCCGGCGCGCGAGACGCCGGCATTGTTGCAGAGGATATGGACGTTGCCGAAGGCATCGAATGTGCGCGCCGCGGCCGCAGCGAGCTCCTCCGCAATCGCGACATCGCAGCGTACGCTCGCTACCCGGTCACCGTAATTGGAGAGAGCGTGCACGGCGGCCCCCAGCGCTGCATCCTCCACATCGGCCATCATCACGTTCATGCCGCGGTCGAGGAACGTGCGCGCGAGGGCGAGCCCGATGCCGCTGGCCGCGCCGGTGACAAACGCGGTCTTGCCGCTGAAATCGCGCATTGCATTCCTCCCAGAACGTGAGTTTATCAGCCGGAAATCGTATAGTCAGTCGACCGAACCCTACGCATCGCCCCTATGCCGGGAGAGCATCGATGAGCCAGCTCGCCGAGAAGCGCACCAGAACAGCCGGCAAGCGCGCCGACTTCAATTGGGAAGATCCGCTCGACCTCGAGGGCGAACTGACGCCGGAAGAGCGCATGGTGCGGGACAGCGTCCGCGGCTACGCGCAGGACAAGCTATTTCCGGGCGTGATCGAGGCGTTCCGCGAGGAGAAGTTCAACCGCGCGACCATCAGCGACATGGGCGCGCTTGGGTTGCTGGGTCCGACCATTCCGGAGGAGTACGGCGGCGCCGGCCTCGGCTACGTCGCCTACGGGCTGATCGCGCGAGAGCTCGACCGCGTCGATTCCGGCTATCGCTCAACCGCGTCGGTGCAGTCCTCGCTGGTGATGCATCCGATCTTTGCCTACGGCACCGAGGCGCAGCGGCGCAAATATCTGCCCAAACTCGCGACCGGTGAACTCGTTGGCTGCTTCGGCCTGACCGAGCCCGACCATGGCTCGGATCCCGGATCGATGATCACCCGCGCCGAGAAGGTGCCGGGCGGCTTCAGGCTCAACGGCGCCAAAATGTGGATTACCAATTCGCCAATCGCCGACCTCGCGGTGGTGTGGGCGAAGCTCGACGACAGCATCCGCGGCTTCATTGTCGAGCGCGGCACCAAGGGCTTCTCGACCCCGAAGATCACCGGCAAGCTCTCGATGCGGGTCTCGGTGACCGGCGAGATCGTGCTCGCCGATGCGGTGATCCCGGAGGAGAACCTGCTGCCCAACGTCAAGTGGCTCGCGGGACCGTTCGGGTGCCTCAACAACGCGCGCTTCGGCATTGCCTGGGGCGCGATGGGCGCGGCCGAGTTCTGCTGGCATCGCGCGCGCCAATATGTGCTCGACCGCAAGCAGTTCGGCCGCCCGCTCGCCGCCAATCAGCTGATCCAGAAAAAGCTCGCCGACATGCAGACCGAGATCGCGCTCGGGCTCGCGGGCGCGCTGCGGCTCGGCCGCATGATGGAGGCCGGCACCGCCGCGCCGCCCGCGGTCTCGATGCTCAAGCGCAACAACTGCGGCAAGGCACTGGAGATCGCTCGGCTCGCGCGCGACATGCACGGCGGCAACGGCATCTCGGAAGAATTCCATGTCATGCGGGTGATGGCGAACCTCGAGACGGTGAACACCTACGAGGGTACGCACGACATTCACGCGCTCATCCTCGGGCGCGCGCAGACCGGTATCCAGGCGTTCTTCTGATCGTTTGTTTCAAGTCTTCGCGCCCGCGGAAACAGGTATCGCCCGCTGCTCATCCGCGAGCAATCCTCCGGCATGGACCTCGCTCACGCTCTGCTCCTGATCATCGCCGGCATCGCGGGCGGGACGATTTCCTCGCTCGTGGGTGGCGCCGCCCTTGTCACCTATCCGGCGCTGCTCGCGATCGGGCTGCCGCCGGTCACCGCGACCGTGTGTAATCTCGTTGCGCTGTCGCCCGGAAACCTGTTGGCGGCGCTCTACGACCGCACCCAGCTGCCCCCGCTTAACCGCTCGTTCGCGGGCCTGGTGCTGGCTTCGGTGCTGGGCGCGCTCGCCGGGGCGATCGTACTGTTGCGCACGCCGGAGCGCGCGTTCGAGATCCTGGTGCCGCTGCTGCTCGGCTTCGCCACCGTGCTGTTCGCCTACGCGGGTCGCATCAGCGCGTTCCTGCGCGCGCGCGCCGGCGATCGGGGTAAGAGCCCGCACCGCTGGGAGCACAGCATCGGGGTGATACTGCCGGTCTCGTTCTACGGCGGCTACTTCGGCGCCGGCGTCGGCGTGCTGCTCCTGGGCGTGCTCTCGATCGGCAAGCCCGGCGACTACCGTGCCGCCAACGTGACGAAAAACCTGGTGACGAGCCTCAACAGCCTGGCGGCCGCAGCGTTGTTTATCGCGCAGGGCGCGGTGCTGTGGACGCCGACGCTGATCATGATGGCAGGCGCGCTGGTCGGCGCAGTCATCGGAGCGCGGCTTGCGCAGATCGCCCCGCATGCGCTCATGCGGATCGTGGTGGTCGCGATCGGCGCGCTGCTGACGGTGATCTTCGCCTGGCGCTACTGGCTTTGACCACCGATTTGGCGGCCGCAAGGTCATGCGACCTTCGGAATCGGGTACTAGCGCGTCTTTGCGGCCAACGCCGCCAGCCGCTCGACCATCGGGCTCGCGGGTTCGGCCAGCGGCTCGATCACGGTGAAATGGTTGGCGCTGGGCGCTTCGTAGCGGGTGACAACGCCGGCCTTGCCCCAGACGTCCGCGAGCGTGCGGCTCTGGCGCAAAAATTCGCTCGACTCCGCGTCCCCAACGATCACATCGAACGGCCGTCCGGCCGGCGGGTGCCAGTAGAGCGGCGACAGCCGGTTCGCCTCTTCCAGGTCCAGGCGAAAATCATCGTTCATCGGCGTGTGCATCAATGGCGCGAGTTCGTAGACGCCGGAAATCCCGGTCGCGACCGGGACAAGATCAGCCGGCGCACCGAGGTGCTCCCAGTCGGTTGCGAACAGCGCCGCCGCCAGATGGCCGCCGGCCGAATGACCGAACACCAGAATGCGCTTGCCGAAGCGCCCCCACAGATAAAGACAGGCTTGCCGCATCTGTCCGACAATCGCGCCGATCGAGACCTGCGGGCAGAGATCGTAGCCGGCGAGCGCCACATCAATGCCGCGGCCGTTCAATCCCCGCGCCACCTGGCTGAAGTGCGTCGGATCGAGCGAGCGCCAGAAACCGCCGTGGATGAACATGGCGAGCGGCGCGTTCCCGGCGGATTCGGCGCGGAAGAGGTCGATGAACTGGCGCTCGGTTGTGCCGTAGCGGAGACTCATGTCGTCGGGCCAGCGCGCGAGCGCCAGCGCGCGATAATCGGCGGAGCCTTTCGCCATGCGCGCCAGAATCTCATCGCCCCCCGCGATGCGGGCCCGATTGTTGTACTCGGCGGCGTAGTCGATCGACATCGAGGCTCACACAACCGCCGCGCTGGTCCGCACCGTCTGTTTGACCTCGAAGCCCTCGAACTGCGGGTGATCAAGATAGAGCGGCTTGTTCTCGCCGGCGCGCGCGTGCGCCGCGCGGAACGCTTCTGATTTGGTCCAGGCTTCGAACGCGGCCCGGCTGCGCCACGTCGAATGCGACGCGTAGAGGGTGTGGTCCTCGGTTTGCGGCCCTTTGAGCAGACGGAACTCCACAAAGCCCGGCACCTTCTCCAGGTGCGTGTCGCGGTTGAGCCAGACCGCTTCGAACGCATCCTCGGAGCCCTTGCGGACGCGAAACCGGTTCATCGCAATGAACATCTCATCGTCTCCTGTTCACGCCGACCAAGTGGTGATTTGAAGTCCGTAGCACAATTGCCGCAAGCTCGAATATCTCATTCGAGGCAAGCCGGTGCTTCGGCAGCTCGCTGCACTGAAAGCACCGTCGATGAAGCCGTTCAGTCAATTTCGAGCGTAAGCGTCCTCAACGATCTTGAGCGTTTCAAGGTTGTCGGCAGGCGATGTCTCAAATGGCGCCCCCGAGGCAAGACAATTCAGAAAATGTTCAATCGCACCGCGGTAGGACGCTGCGTAGTTTGCATCGAGATCGACGCGCTGCGCGCTAGGGTGATCGTTAATCAGCTGCAGTGTCGTGTCCGCAAACCGGATCGCGCCACGCTCCCCGAAAATCTCCAGCCGGTCGAATTGCGCCGCCGGGTAACCTCTTGCCATGAAATCTCCAGTAAGCACCACCGCCAAGCCGGAACGTGATGACATCAGTAGCGTAGCGCGATCTTCACCACGCACGCCGGCGCAGGAGTGGCCCACGCTGGCGCCGTCCAGTTGGAGAGGTCCCAGCAGGAAACGCAACGTATCAACGTGATGGATCATCACCTCCATCAACAGCAGCCTGTCGAGAGTGGCAAAGAACGGCTGTCGCTCGACCGCGGGAAGACGACCTTCCGCATCGGGCAAGAGACCGGAGGTCAATATCGTCATCGCGGCTTGCCGCACCTTGCCGATGTAGCCTTCATTGAGCCACTGGGAAATCAATCGGTAATGCGGCCGAAAGCGCCAATTCTCGTGCACCATAAGTCGTGTGCCGGCGGGCAGGTTCCGCACGAGCGTTTGCGCCTCGAGCAAATTCGGCGCGAGCGGCTTCTGACAAAGAATTGCAAGGCCCCTTGACGCTGCGACCTCACACATTGCGACGTGGGTTTCGCGCGGGCTTGCGATATCGACTGCATCAAGCTTCTCGCGCTCGAGCATCTCGACCGCGGTCGCGTAGGCTGTTGGGATCGCATAAGCTTCCGCGCGCCTGTTGCGGGCTTCTGCAGCCGGATCTGCGATTGCGACGACTTGGGCGCGCGTCGACAATTGCTTGTAGGCATTAAGATGGTGCTGGGTCACCCATCCCGCGCCGATCATTCCGACTCGAAGCATGGCGAAGGATGTCCTCTATTTTGGACAGATGTAACCCGGTCCGTCGGGCGCCTTGAAGCAGCCGACCGAGGCCGGGATGACCTGTTTGGGCAGCCAAAGGACGACGCTGGGGAAGTAGATGGTGAATCCGATTGTCACCAGAAATACCACGTAGATCGGCAGCGCCGCGCGCAGCGCGTGTGAGAACCGAACCCCGACGAATTTCGACGCCATCAGCAGCACGAGGCCATACGGCGGTGTAATCAGTCCAAAGGCGAGCGTGGCGATCAGGACCACGCCCATGTGGACAGGATTGATGTCACCGACCTGGGTCAGCGCATTCACCAGCGGCATGAAAATAATGATCGTTGGCACCGGCTCGATGAAGTCTCCAATGATGGTGAAGAGGGCCACGAGCAGCAACATGATCAGATGCGGATCATTTCCGGCAATGGAGGTGATCCAATCAGCGATCACGATGGCGCCGCGCATATAGGCCAGCATCCAGCCAAAAGCATTGGCGGCGCCGATGGTGATCAGCGGCAATGAAAAAATCAGACCGGCCATGCAAAAATCGTACGGAAGCGCCCACAAATGTCCGCGGTTCAGAGCGGGTATGATCACGGCGATGATCCAGATCACGGCGACGACGCCGGCCTCGGTCGGCGTAAACCAGCCGGTGAGGATGCCGCCAAGAAGAATGACCGGGATCATCATCGGCAGCGCGGCATCCCTGGCGGCGAGAGCAACTTCGGCGAAAGGCGCGCGGGCCATGCGCCTTCCTGGCGGACCGAAGAAGAAGCAATAGATCATCAGGCCGAAACCGATCATCAGCCCCGGCACCACGCCCGCCATGAACAATCCGGCAATGGAGACGTTACCGACGGCGCCATAGACCACCGCCGTAATGCTCGGCGGCACCAAAGCGGCGATCGTCGACGCGGCGGCCACGATCGCTGCGATGAAGGCTGGATCGTACCCCTCCTTCTTCATCGGCCCGCCGAGAGCGCGGCTGATGACCGCGACATCGGCGGTGGTCGAGCCGGACATTTCCGAGAAGAACATGCTGAACACGGTGACGACTTGCGACAGGCCGCCGCGGATATGGCCGACCAGGGCAAGCGACAGGTTCGCCACCCGCACGACCACGTTTGCAGAACTCATCAACTCGCCGACCAAAAGGAAGAACGGAATGGCCAGCAACGCTTCGGAATCGACACCGTCGAACATCTTTTGAATGATTGCGGCGAGTGAAACGTCGCTGAGCAGAGCGCCGACGAATACGCCGGCCATCAGTGAAAAGGGGACGGGAACGCCCAAATATCCTAAAAACAGAAAGCAGAATGTCATCAAACCGAGGACAGCCGGCGAGCTCACAGGGGGTCTCGCATCAATGCCGAGGGCCCGATGGGAGTCCCGGAGACCGTCTCGTCCGGCGGCTCAGGATGGTCGAAGCCGTGGCGGCAACCATTGACCAATTGCTCGATGGTAAACAGCGCAATGAGCGCGCCGGACAACGGAATGGCCGCATAAAGCGATGCAATCGGCGTCCCGGACGGCAATCGAAAGCTGCCGAAGCCCCGCAGATAATTGAGGTAACCGAAATAGACGAGGCAGGCGGCGACCGTGAGGATGGTCCCGCGGGTGATGAGTTCCACAATCAGCCGGGGAGTTCCACGCAGCGCGTCGGAAAACGCGGTCAGATACAGGTGATCATTGCGCCGGGTTGCGACCGCGGCGCCGACAAAGATGCCGTAAATGAACAGCGTCGATGTCACTTCCTGGAGCCACAGCCAGGGATAACCCAACGTCCGCGTGAGAATGTCGAGCGCGACGGAAACGGAGAAGCCAAACAGCGTCAGGCCGCAAATGATCATCAAGATCGTTTCGAGCCTGTCGAGCGCTCGCCATTTCAGGTGACGTTGCCGATTCAGTACCAGCTTGTCGCTTATAACCATCACCCCGCCCGCCAATGCCCGGAGCAGCCGCGGTCGGCTAGTGTCCCGATTCCGAAGTTCGCTACACATTGCAGCAGGCTCGACGCGAACTTCGGAATCGAAAGGACACTAGCAAATCTATGATTCCTAGTGCCCCTTTGAACCCGAAGTTCGCAATCGGACTCGCGGCATTGACATGCGAACTTCGGGTTCGGGGCACCAGCTTCGCTTTGCGCAGTCAGTTTATCGAGCGGATCAATGTTTTTATCTTATCGGCATGAGGGCCGAGGTCCTTCGCGAGCTTGTCCAGATACGGATTGGCGATCTGCTGGAAGCCCGCCTTGTCGACATCAGTGACGATCTTGACCCCCATCCCTTTGAGTTTCGTCCCAGCCTGCCGCTCGAGCTCAAAACCCCTTTTTGGTTCCTGCGTGCTGACATCTCTGCCGGCGGTAAGGACCCATTGCTTCTGATCCGCGGTGAGGCTTTGCCATAGCCTGTCGCTGATCCAGAGGATCGCGTTGTTCGCCTCATGCTCGCTCATCGAGAGCACGGGCGCCACTTCGTAGTGTTTGTTGATGAGGTAGACATTGACGGCGTTCTCGGCAAAATCGACGACGCCCGTCTGCAGCGATGTGTAAACGCTGCCGAACGGCATGTGCACGGTCTGCGCACCGTAAGCAGGGAACATCGTGTCTTCGGTGGCGGTTGCCTGGACGCGAACCTTCAGGCCTTTGAGATCCTCGACTTTGCGAATCTCCTTCCTGCCGTAAAGGTGACGGAAACCTTGCGTGCCGATCCCGATGACGTGGATGCCCTGCGCGGTGCCGTCGATCATATCCCGGATAGCTTCGAATACTTTCTCGTCGCCAAGCGACTTGATGTTGTGATCTTCCGAACGGAACAGGAAATGCAGCGACATGACGCCGGCTTGCGGCGAGATCGTCGCGGTGTTGGCCGACGACACGATCGCGAAGTCGAGGTCGCCGGCCTTGACCAGCTGCAGAATTTGCGGCTCCTGCCCCAACTGGGCGCCCGGATATTGGTCGACGAGCATCGCTCCCTTGCTCAATTCCTTGAGCTTGGTTGAAAAAATATCGTAAGCGACGCTGTAACCTGAATTGAGCTGCTGATCGTGCGCAAAACGAAAGTGCCTGGTTTCCTGTGCGGTGCTGCTGGTCGCAACAACCAGACTTGCCGCGAGACTTAGCACGACACCAGCGGCCCTGATGTTGATTGGGCTCATTGCGTTCCTCCCGAAATTTCCATCTCTTTGCAGGGCGGTTCGTTCGGAAAGTTGAGCGTCCGCTTTGTTAAAGCTTCCCACTAGCGGATCTGGATTGTCAACAAGCAGTGGCTTTCCGGCTGCGACAAGACAAATGCCGGCAGCGCAGGCTATAGTGCCGGTGAAATATTTGGAGCGATTGGTAGGCTTTCAATATGCAGCCGGGTAATGGCGATCGACCGCGTCTCAAGGCGCCGCCGGGCACATGTGACACCCACATGCATGTTTACCTGCGGCAGTATCCGAAGGCGCTCACGGCGAAGATCGACCCGCCGGATGCTCCAGTCTCGGAATATCTGAAAGTTCGCGAGCGCCTTGGAATCGAGCGCACTGTCGTGGTGCAACCAACGACCTACGGTACCGACAACCGCTGCACCCTCGAGGCCATGAAGGCTTTGGGGTCGAGTGCACGCGGCGTGGCTGTCGTCGATCAAACAGTGACCGATGCCGAACTCGACCGCCTGACCAGACTCGGCATGTGCGGGATACGTTTTCATATGTTGCCGGGCGGCGCCCTGCCCTGGGACGTTCTGGAGACCATGGCGGCGCGCGTCGCGGCATTCGGATGGCACGTTCAGCTGCAACTCGACGGCCGCGAGCTTCCCGAGCGGGAGGCGCAGATCAGACGACTGAAAGGCACGCTCGTGGTCGACCACGTCGGCAAGTTTCTCGAACCGGTTCCACCCGATTCCGCGAGCTTCCGCGTCCTTCTGGGCCTCGTTCAAAACGGCCGCACCTGGGTCAAGCTCTCCGCGCCCTATGAGGTGTCGAAACGAGGGCCGCCCAATTACGATGACGTGGGGATGTTGGCGAAGGTGCTGGTCGCGAACGCCCCGGATCGCATGCTGTGGGCTACAAACTGGCCGCATCCGACACCGGGCATAACAAGACCGAACGACATATGGATGCTGGACATGTTGCTCGATTGGGTCCCGGAAGAGGCTACGCGCAAGAAGGTTCTGGTCGACAACCCAGCCCGGCTCTATGGGTTTAGGTGAAAGCGCCCTCAATCCAATGCGGGCACTCTGAACCGGGGTGTTCTACGCGATGCGGCGGTACCTGGAAAATGCGGTAGCAATCGTCGCCTTCGTAGCGCTGTGCGCGACCTTCGTTCTGCAAATCCTCAATGCCACCCAGGCACAACGCGTAAGCGCGGCGGCGCGATCCGCCGCGCCGGGAGCCCCATGGGTTTGCCCCATCCTGGGAGAATGTGGGCCTCCCGGCACGCCCGGGTTGGGTCGCTGGTGAAACGCGACGTGCCGGCGCACCCTCACATGCGGATTTGACCCGGCGCTCTGCTCATCCTACGTGAAGGCCATGAAGGTCGACGGCAAGCACATGCGCACGATCTGGGTCGAGGCGGACCGCTCCGTCGGCATCATCGACCAGACCCTGCTGCCGCACCGGTTCGAAACCCGGCGCCTCAATTCGCTCGCCGACGCCGCGCACGCGATCAAATCCATGCAGGTGCGCGGCGCGCCGTTGATCGGCGCCGCCGCCGCCTATGGGACAGCGCTGGCGCTGCGCGCGGACGCCTCCGACCAAAGCCTCGCGCGCGCCGCGCGCGAGCTTGCCGCCACCCGGCCGACCGCGATCAATCTTGCCTGGGCGCTTGCCGAGATAACGGCGGCGGTGCGCGAGAGCGCGCCCGGCGCCCGCGTCGAGGCGGCCTACGCACGCGCCGCCGAGATTTGCGAGGACGACGTCGCCAACTGCCGCGCGATCGGCCGCCATGGGCTCGGCCTCATCGAATCAATCGCGATCCGCAAGCGCCCGGGCGAGCGCGTCAATGTGCTCACCCACTGCAACGCCGGCTGGCTCGCGACCGTCGATTACGGCACCGCGCTCTCCCCGATCTACGCCGCGCACGACAAAGGCATCGCGGTGCATGTGTTGGTCGACGAGACGCGCCCACGCAACCAGGGCGCTTCGCTCACCGCGTGGGAACTCCTGCACCACGGCGTTCCGCACACCGTGATCGCCGACAACGCGGGCGGCCACCTGATGCAGCATGACCAGGTCGATCTCTGCATCGTCGGCGCCGACCGCGTGACCGCGCGTGGCGATGCCGCCAACAAGATCGGCACCTATCTCAAGGCGTTGGCGGCGCGCGACAACTCTGTGCCGTTCTATGTGGCGATGCCGTCGTCGACGATCGACTTTTCGCTCGGCGACGGCGTGGCGGAGATTCCGATCGAGGAGCGCAGCGCCGCCGAGGTGACGCACATGACCGGCACCGCCCCCGACGGCGGCATCGAGACCGTGCGCGTCGTGCCGGAAGGGTCGTCGGCCGCGAACCCCGGTTTTGACGTGACCCCGGCGCGGCTGATCACGGCGCTGATCACCGAGCGCGGCGTGATCGAGGCAACGCGCGCAGCGATTACCGGCGCGTTTCCGGAACGGGTGGGTGTGGCGGCTGACGCGACGGCCTGATCGGGCGCGGGCGTTGCGGGCTTGTAGCGTTCAGTTATTTCAAAGCCGACGCGCCCGTTGATGCGCCCATCGACGTGTCGAAGCATTCCGAGACGAAGCGCTTCAAATCGCGATAAGAACCATGTTTTTCCGGCAAATCATTATGACCGCCACCGACATATCCAATGAAGCGCTTGGGGTCGGGGGCGCGTGCGTAAAGACGTTTGCCAAAACGAAAGGGTACGACCCAATCGGAACGTCCATGTTGTATTAATAGCGGAGCACGAATGTCTTGTATCAGCAAGTCCGAACGAAATTGGTCGATCATCAGCTTGCGAATCGGAAATATGGGTAGAAAGGCTTCTGCAACATCGACCGCCGACGAGAATGGCGCTTGCAGGACCAGTGCTCCGACCTCGTGTTTGACAACAAGCTCGACGGCCACCCCGGATCCAAGCGATTCCGCCAAAATGACGGTTTTGGACAAATCAGCCCTGCGCGCAAGCCATTGCAACGCCGCTTCGGCGTCCAACTGACATCCTGCTTGCGAGGGCGTTCCCGTCGAATTCCCGAAGCCGCGCCAGTCGATTGCAAGCACGGAAAAACCCAGCCCCGAGAGCGCCTGGATGCGAGGCACCCGGCAATTCAGGTTGGTTGCGTTTCCATGCAGGTAGAGCAGTGTGGCGCACGGCGGACCAGATGCTGTCAACCAAACCGCGTCAAGCGTCTCGCCGTCCGCCGTCGTCATTGCGAAGCGCGCGCTCGCAAACTCCTTGCTTTCTTGAGTGCGAAATATGAACGAGCGATTTTGAAACAAAAATGCGCGCTGAAATTTAATGAGAATGAACAGCGCGGCGGCATAAACCAAAGAGCCAGCTACAAAAATCTTCAGCGCGACAACAAAATCGAATGCCTCCATAAATCTCAAGCTCTGCTCTCGCGGACCCAAGGCGTCGCGGCTTCAGTCACGGCAGCGTGACGCGGGCTCCAATATCGTAGCGTTGCGGTGGCGGAGATCGAGATCGTGGACTACCAATAGCAGGTTGCTGATAAACTCGCGGACGTCATACCGGAAAGCCGCGAGGCGGCTGTCTTGAGCTGCCTGACCTACGCGAGCAATCCTTGCCGCCATTCAGCCCTTGTTCGCAAGCTTCGCAACTTCGGCCTCGTTGGCATCGTCCATCGCCCAGCCCATGTGATCGACGAGGTCCCCGCAGTCCTCCTCGATTTCATCTTTGGTAATTCCGTTTTTTTCAGCCGCCGCCAGGCAATCCTGCGCATACTTCGCTGCCTGGGAGTGATCTCCCTCGGGCGCGTCGCCCGCTGCCAGGACGTGATTCGCCCGCCAGTCCTCAACGAACAGCATTCCGCGCTCGCTCATCGATTTGCTCCTTGTGAGAAAGGTGATGGCAGTATGGCGAACGGGGTGGGCTATTTGAAGGCTTGTGCAGGGAGCGGTTAGGCCATGCTGCATGACCTAATTCGCCGCATCGGCCCGCTGTTTGGGCAGGTTTGCGTATGATTGCGCAGGTTAATTCAGCGTTCGGCCAAGCGCTGATCACCCAGCGCGGCGTGATCGAGGCGACGCGCGCCGCAATTGCCGGCGCGTTCCCGGAGCGGGTGGGGGTGGCGGTGGCGCCGGTGTGATCAGGCGCGATCGTACTTTCCGTTGATCGCCTCGACATAACGCTTCACGGAGATTGCGAGAATCTCCTTCCCGCCGGTCGGTATGACCCGGTCGAAATAATGCCCATAGATCGCATCGAACGCGAACGGCTCCAGGGCGGCGGCAATTGCGCAAACCTGGTTTGCCGAGAGCGGGATCAGATTCGGATAGCTGCGCATGAAGGTCAGGAATTTCCGGTCCATGGTCACGGTCGCGATATCGGACGAGCATAGAACGCCGCGGCCGCCGGCGCCCTTGGCCCAATGCAGCACGCTGCCGCCGGCAAAGTGACCGCCGCAACGGATCAGCGTCACGTCGGGAAAGAGTTTCAGCGTCTCCCCGGTCCACAGTTTGATCGCCGGATCGGGACGCATGATCCATTGCTGGTCGCCGGCATGCAGGTGGATCGGAACGCCGCCGAACGCACGGCTCCACTCCACCATGGTGGTGTAGAAGTGCGGATGCGAGATGCCGATCGCTTTCAGGCCACCGAGGCCCTCGATCAACGCGATCGTTGCCGGGTCGAGCATGGCGATGCAGTCCCACAAGACGTTGCCGGCGGCGGTGCGAACGAGCAGCGCACGCTGACCGATCGCAAATGTGGGCTGGGTCCCGATGCCGATGATCCCGGGCTCGTACTGGCGGTAGGAATTGAAATGTCCAGCGGCCAGCCTTGCGGGCGTCGTCCAGGTTTGGCCGCCCGGCGGAACGTATTGCCGCTCTTCCTCACAGATCGCGCAATGCGGCGGCGGCGAACTGCTTGGCGCGCATTGCATCCCGCAGGCGGTGCAAATGAATGCGTCCATGTTCCTGCTCCGTAAGCTTGCACGGGACGGCGCGCACATTGAGGCTGACGCCGGTCCCAATCAATTCGATTCACCTGTGGTTTTCAGCTCAAAGCGACTGGGAACCGCAGCTCAAAGCGACTGGGAACCGCATGAGTGTCCCGCGTTCGCCCCGCATGTGGCATTCCGGCAACACTGCTTCGCAATATCAAGGCACGGCGGGAACAAGCTACCTATCGCATCGTTGGGTGCGCGGGGCGAGCGACGTTTTTGGGATAGCGACGCGGGCAGCGCTCCGGCCGCGGCGACCGGAGCTTCATGCACATGCAACGCCATTTGAAACAATCGCTGAACCACAAAAGATCCGTCGTCATCGGGCGCTGTAAGACCAGCGTGAGCCTTGAGGACGCCTTCTGGAAGGCCCTCAAGGAAATCGCCGTGGTCCGCGAGATGCCGCGGTCAGACCTACTCGCCAAGATCGACAACGAGCGCCAACACGGCAATCTGTCGTCGGCGATACGCGTATTTGTTCTCAACCATTATCGCGTCCCACAGCCGCCCCCGATTGACCCGACGGCCTAAAAGGCAGCCTCATTGCCAAGCAGTTGCGATGACCGGTCGATAGGTGCTCGGCTGCAAAAGGAAATTCCGGCGCAGCCGATGCAATACCGGAATCGGCGATCACGCGAGGGAGGTCATGTCATGGACAAGCGCGCCATCGCTCTCACGTTCGCGGTTGTCTTCTTCGCCGGAGCCGCGTCGGCGCATCACGGGTGGGGAAGCTACGACGCCTCGAAGCGCTTCAGCATCAGCGCCCCGGTCGAAACGCTCAGCTGGGCAGACCCGCACGTCCACATCACGCTCAAGTACGAGGGGGCGAGTTGGGAGGCAACGCTGGCGCCGCTCTCCCGCATGCAGACGCGCGGCCTCTCCCAGGACATGCTCAAACCGGGCACGCCGGTCACCGTCGACGGTTATCCGTCAACGCGCAATCAACACGAGATGCGAGCCGAGCGGATCACGGTCGCCGGGAAGACAGTCGAACTGCGCTGACGCGCAGTGACCACGTTCGAGGCCATAGCCGGCGCCGCGAGCGCGCTTGAGCATTCCGGCCTCGGGGAGGCAGCACGCACGAGCGGATGGCTCTATCCGCTTGCCAACCTGGTGCATGTGCTTGGCGCAGCGCTGCTCGTCGGGTCGATTGCCACCTTTGACGTCCAGGTGTTGCGCCGCGCATACGACGTCCGCGCGCTTTACCACGCCGCGGTTGTCATCGCGGTCACGGGTTTCGTGTTGCAGGTGATATCCGGCATTGTGCTGTTCTCGGCCGACGCCGGGAAGGTCGTGCATAATCCCGCCTTCTTGTTCAAAATGGCGACGCTTGTGATCGGCTTGCTCAACGTGGCGGCGTTCCACTGGTACTTTGGCGGAACGCTCAACCAAGGAGCGATGCTTCCCCCTCGTGCCCGCGTGCTCGCCGCCGTTTCGCTCGCAAGCTGGGTGCTGGTGCTGCTCGCCGGCCGGTCCATCGCGTATGTGTGACGTCGCGGCGGGCGCAAGAATCTTCGTCACCAATCACCCGAATTTGAATGCGCGATATTGTGACACCCGGACTCGCTAACCGGGTTTTCGCGTTGCCGTCCTTCATATAGCTTTGCTGCATGAGCGAAGCCGAGACCTTGTTTGCAGCCCTGCGCGCGTCGACCGGCGATGACGCGGTGGCGATGCTCGAGCGTTTGGTGCGCGATGCCCCGGACCGCGCCCTGATCAAGATCAACGCGCTTGATCTGGCGGCCAAGGAGGGGATCGGCGAGGAACGCGTCATCGCCGCGCTGCTCAATGCGGTCGGCCTCGGCATCTTCGAGATGTCGTGGAACGTCATGTGTCCGAGCTGTGCCGGCGTGCTCTCCGCCAACAAAAGCCTCAAAACGCTGGACCGCGCCCAATATAACTGCGCGTTCTGCGCCGCCGGCTATGAGACGACGCTCGACAACCTGGTCGAGGTGACCTTCACGGTCAGCCCGCGCGTGCGCAGGATTGCGGCCCACAGCCCGGACGAATTGCCGGCGGCCGAATATTACCGGCAGATTTTCTGGAGCTCGGCGATCGACCTTCCGGCCGACATGGAGGCGTTGTTCCGCGAGGTCACGCTCGAAAGCGTGGACTTGCCGGCCGGAGAACGGGCGATCCTCTCGTTGCGATTGCCGGAAGGCACGGTGATCGTCTTCGACCCGGTGACGCACACGGCGCAATTCCTTGAGGTCAAGGGTGAGGAGACGGACGAGCGCCAGAACCTCGCCATGATCTTCAAGAAGCTGGAGACGCCGGTCGAAACCGTGGCGCTTCGGCCCGGTCCGCTGCGCCTGACGTTGGACAACCGCACCGACGGCCGCGTGTTGCCGGCGGTGTGGCTTGCAAACCCAGCGCTCGACCAGCTCCTGAAACGGCGCAAGCCCATCCTCACCGCCAAGCGCCTGCTCACCAATCAGACCTTCCGCGACATCTACCGGACCGACGCGCTTGCCATCGGCCAACGCCTCAAGATCCTGAGCCTGACGTTTCTGTTCAGCGATCTCAAAGGCTCGACCGCGCTCTACGAGCGCGTCGGCGACCTCGTCGCTTTCGACCTCGTCAACGAGCATTTCGCACTGCTGCAGCAGATCATCGCTGCCGAGCGAGGTGCGGTCGTGAAGACCATCGGCGATGCCGTGATGGCGACGTTCGAGACGCCCGACCGCGCCATCGCGGCCGCGATCCGCATGCGCGAGGCGATGAGCGATCTCGCCGCCGAGCGCCAGCACCAGAGCCTGCATCTCAAGATGGGCGTGCACGAGGGATCGTGCCTTGCGGTCACCCTCAACGGCCAGCAGGACTATTTCGGCCAGACCGTCAACATCGCCTCGCGCGTCCAAGGCCTCGCGGCCTCGCGCGCGATCGTGGTGACGGAACCCGTGGTCGAGAATGCGCAAACCTCAGCGCTGCTGGCGACCAGCGGGCTCAAGCCAACGCCGAAGCGCGTCGCGCTGAGCGGCATTCCCGGCGAGGTCTCGGTCTACGAGATTCCGTGAGTTTTGGCGCGCGAGACGTCCCGAAACTCGGATTCATGTGAGCGGCCTGCTGAACAGCCCGGTAGTCGCTTCCAGCGCGAATGACGGAGTGCGAAGATCGCCTTGTTGCGGACACGGTTACCCCCGACTCTCGATTCGGCAAATCATGGGGGAGATGCATGGCCACGATTACATTGGCGAAGACCGCGCCCAATCCTCAACTGTCGTTCCAGTCCGCCGTCGAGCGAGCGGTGGCCCGAGCCGAAAACACGTCGCCCGCGGACTACGCGGCGATCCTGGACATTCTCGACCGAATGGCTGACGGATCGAACATGCCCGACGATCATGACCAGCTGGTGCAGCTCGTCAACAAGCACGGATCGCCAAGGCAATAGCCGCGAGAACTAGCGCGGCCGCACACCGGCCGGATACCGGGATGCGGAATGGAGTCTTGTCGAACCCTCCTCACAACATAGTGCGATGCGCGTGACAGGACCCGCCTTGGTTGTGCCCTGAACGGCCTCTTAGTCGTGCCCGGGGGCGACAGACGAGGTGGTACTGATGTCTGACGCGAACGAATACCGGGAACGGGCGCAGCGCTGCGTCCACTCGGCCAGGACGGCTCCGACCAAGCAGCACAAGATCATTCTGCTGAACATGGCGCGCGCCTGGATCAGGCTGGCGAAGCACGTTGAGCGATATCATGCGCTGCTCGGGTGGCAGGGCCTGGCCGTGTCAGGCCGCCCCGATATTGGCGCCGATCACGCCGCGCGTCAAAAATTCGCGGCAACCCTCACCACCCGGTCATCCCGCGCGCTCTTGTTGGACGCGCCCCTGCAAAATAGCGCGGGGGCGGCGCCATGAAGTCAAAAAACGCATTTGATCATGACGACCTGGTCCTCGCGGTCGCGACCGCGCTGCTCGCGGGTGTCGTTGCGGTATCGTGGGTGCTGCTGTGAGGCGACGTGGCCGTTGAGGTGAAGCGGTATGTTTTGACGCCCGTTTGGTTTTAGTCGCCCGCCTTGCGTCGACGGGAGAGCGGTCTCCCGACCCGGCGGGGCGCCGTCTGACTGTGAATTGTCACAGTAGAATCGTGGCATCTGCGCTCCATAATCCTCCAAGTCAACACGCTCCTTCGTGGCTGAGCGAAGAGCGCCCGGCACTGGCCCGCGCGGACGGCACACAGTGGCTGGACGCGGAGAGACATCATGAAGGCTCTCGTCATCTATGCCGGCTTTGTGATTGCCAGCTCTGCCGGATCCGTCCTTGTCGGCTCGTACATCGAGCGTCTGACCTCGCCCCAAATCGGTCTTATCGTGATACTGGGGCTGTTTTTCACGAGTCTCGTCGTTTCCTGGATTGCCACTATTTTTGTCATGGACGGATCGCTCAAAAACGCTTTCGCCGAGAAAGAGCAGCTTGAAGCCGAGCGGATCGGCAGAGAATCGATCGCCCGTACCGACCCCAAGGCTCGCTGAGCCGACGAGACGTCGTCAGACCTCCCTGCTCGCGGCCGCTGGCTTTTGTCTTGGTCGTGCGCGGCAGAAATTCCCCGTGCTGCCGATGATCCTTCAATGCCTTGAACTACAGGCCATGTGTTTGCAGCCAGAATTCGAGCAATGCCACCTGCCAGAGTTTTGAATGGCGCTTCGGGGTCAGGGTGGTTTCCGGATTGACCAGCAGATTGTCAACGTAGTCGCGCCTGAACAGCTCGCGCCGTCGCGCCGCCGGCTCGTTCAGGATGTCGCGCACCAAAGCGAGGAACGGCCCGCGCAGATATTTCAGGGCGGGCACCGGAAAGTAGCCTTTGGGCCGGTCGATGACCGCGTCGGGAACAAGCTTGCGGGCGGCCTCCTTGAGCACGTACTTGCCGCCGTTGCGCACTTTCAGGCTGGATGGGATCCGCAGGGCGAGCTCCACCAACTCATGATCGAGAAACGGCACACGCGCTTCCAGGCCCCACGCCATCGTCATGTTGTCGACCCGCTTGACCGGATCGTCGACCAACATGATCCCGGTGTCGAGCCGAAGTGCCTTGTCGACCGGCGAGGCTTCTCCCAGGTCGGCAAAGAACTTTTCGACGAAGTCGCGGCTATAGTCGCCGTTCATGAAGCGCGGCATGATTGCCTCGCTCATCTCGTCATGATCGCGGTCGAAATAGACGCGCGCGTATTCGGCAACGGCGTCGTTGGCATGCGTCAGGCGCGGATACCAGTGATATCCGCCGAAGACTTCATCGGCGCCCTGCCCGCTCTGGACAACTTTGACATGTTTGGAGACTTCCTCGGACAGAAGATAGAATCCGACAGCATCGTGGCTCGCCATTGGCTCCGACATTGCCGCAACCGCGCCCGGCAGCGCGGAGAGTGCGCGCGTCGAATCGATTAGAATACGACTGTGATCGGTATCGAAGGTGCGCGCGATCAGATCCGAGTATTGGAACTCGTCGCCGGAAAGATCGCCCACGCGCTCAAAGCCGATGGAGAAGGTCTTTAGATTTCCGCCGCCGTTGCCGTACAGGGCTACAAGCAGCGAACTATCAAGCCCGCCCGACAACAGCACGCCCACCGGCACGTCAGCCACACGCCGCCGCTCGACCGCGGTTCGCAACGTCGCAAGCACGGTATCCCGCCAATCGTGCTCGGACATGCCGCCGTCCGAACCGCCGCGAGCTTGGGGAAAATTCCAATATTCATCGTCGTGCCATGCACCGTTCGGCTCGATGATCCGAATGGTCGCGGGCGCCAGCTTGCGCACACCGCGCAGGATCGTCATCGGCGCCGGTACGACCGCATGGAACGACATGTAGTGGTGCAGCGCCACCGGATCGATGTCGGTGTCGACCCCGCCGGCGGCAAGCAGCGCCGGCGGGCTGGACGCAAAACGCAATGCTTTGCCGCACTGCGCGACATAGAGCGGCTTGATGCCGAGCCGATCGCGCGCGAGCACGACGCGCCCGCTGTCGCGCTCGACAATCGCAAACGCGAACATCCCGTAAAATCGCTCAACGCAGCGCGGCCCCCAGGCGTGATAGGCCTTGAGGATTACCTCTGTATCGCCGCTGGAAAAGAAGCGGTAGCCCTTGTCTTGCAGCTCGCGGCGCAACTCGCGAAAATTGTAGATGCAACCATTAAAGGCAACGGCGAGGCCAAGCTCCGAATCAACCATCGGCTGCTGCGAGGTCTTGTTCAGGTCAAGAATATCGAGGCGGCGATGGCCGAGCGCGATTTGGTCTTGCAAAAACAATCCACCGGCGTCGGGCCCGCGCGGCGCGAGCGTCCCGCACATGGCGGCGACCGCTGCGGCGCTGGCTTGAGCACCATCAAATCGAATTTCGCCGCAGATCCCGCACATATCGAATGGTCTATCTTGCTAAGATTCTGCGCACGAAATCTTGTTGCTACAATTCCGGGCAGGCAACGACACAGGTTCAGCAACTACTTCCGACTTGACCTCGATTGCCGCGTAGCCCCGTTTGCAGCGCAGCACACGTCCAGGGATGTTTGCTCGCCAGGTGATCAGTTGGCGTAACGCTTGACACCAGAATTGGTTCGAACACGAAAAAGCTACGATCAACCGGCGGAACATATTGTTGATGCGCGGCGCGCATGGCAGCAGAGCCATCGCGGAGTTCGATTATGTTCAACGAACGCGCCGTCTAGGTGATTTCGCGGCTGGTCCGCGTGCGCTTGGCACGTTTTTAGGCAGATGCAGTCATTTTATTTTGGTTTTCACGCCCGAGGCGATCCATCGTTCGCGGCAGAGCTGCTCGTCTTCGGGAACAAGTCGCCCCCGGATCGAGTTTGTTGATCATCCCACAAGCAGGAGCTTTTGAAATCGCTCGTTTCAGAATCGGACATTAACCCCTTCGCTCTGTCGAGGGTCACAAGCCGGTGACGAGAGATGGAAGCAATCTGGAAACTCTACAGGGTTCGGCCGCGATCGCTGATGTCGTTTTCATATCCTTCCAAGGATCACGCCCTTCTGGGCGCATACGACCTGGACGGCAGCTGGCGCGAGTTCGGCCTCTACATCGAGGCCCCGAATGGCGAACGCATTGAGCAGCACGAAATCGTCGCATGGTGCCGAAATCATTTTGAGCGTCTGAACAAGATCGCGGCCTAAGCGAACGACCTGATCTCGGTCGAATCGAACCACAAATTTCGCCGTCATGCCCGCGCTCATCGCGGGCATCCACGTCGTTGCGGCTTTGCAATGCAGCCTTAGACGAACAAATCGCTCGGCGGGCCGCCGAGCGCCATCTGGCCATAACTGTAGGCGACCACGTCCCAGCTCGCGACGATATGGCCGGACATCGCCTGCAGGTCGCGGAAGCTGCGCTGCACGTGATTGGATTCATAAAGACCACGGCCGCCGCCGGCATCGATCAGCAGACCGACCGCAGCCTTCGCCAGCTTGACGCAAAAGCCCTGGTCGCGGCGGCTGCGGGCGCGAAACTCGAGTGACGGCACCTCGCCGGCCAGAATCTTGTCGATCGTCTCGCGGTAGGAGCGCTTGTAGAGGAGGTCGCCGGCGTCGATCATCGCGCTCGCCTCGGCAACGCGCGCATGCATGCCGGGCTTCTTTGCCAGCGGCGAGTGCGCAAACGAGTCGTCACGGACCTTCATCTCGTCGATGAAGGCGTCGAGCGCGCCCTGCGCGACCCCGCACGCGGGCGCCGAGATCGTGAACGGCACGAAGCTCCAGATCGGCGTACGGTAGACTGGCTCGGCGTGCAGCTTCGCGCCCGGCGAAGTCGCGTCTGACATCTCCTTGTGCGAGACGATGCGATGGTCGGGAACGAACTTGTCGTCGATCACCACGCTGTTCGATCCGGTGCCGCGCAGCCCCATCACATCCCAGTCGTCGATGATTTTGTAGTCGCCTTTCGGCACCATGACGTAGCGGATGTCGGGCATCGGCGAGTCGCCGCTCGGCGGGCCGAAAAATACGCCGAGGAAAAGCCAGTCGGCATTGTCGACGCCGCTGCAGAACGACCATTTGCCGGACACGCGAATGCCGCCATTGGCCGGCGTTGGCTTGCCGTGCGGCAGAAAGCTCGAGGCGCTGAGCGTACGGTCCTTGCCCCAGTATTCCCGCTGAAACGCTTCGGGAAAATGCGCGACAAAGAGATCGTGGATCAGCATCACCGACCAGACCCAGGCGGCGGAGCCGTCGCCGCGCCCGAGCTCGAAGCCGACCTGAAAAGCTTCGTCCGGGCGCACCGCCGGGCCGCCGAATTTTTCGGGCCGCAGCAGATAGTTGAGCTTGCTGTCCCACAAATCCTTGATGGTCTCGTCCGGAATCCGGCCGGCCTTGTTGGTCGCGAGCGACCGTTCACGCAGCGTCGGCGCCAACGCGCGTGCCCGCACCAACAGATTGTCCAGGCTGTAGGGCTCGGCCTCTGAGCTGGCGGCAGTCGCGCCTGCGAGCGAAGCACTCATGGAATCCTCCCAATGAACTGGTCTCTGCCAGATTTTCCCGGTGCAGCCGATGACGATTATTTCAGCGCAAATGTGTGGATCAATACTCCCAAGCGGATCAGAAAAATCGAGGACTTCGGCGCGATCCAAGCGGCGTTCGCAGGGCGTTCCCGGTGCGCGTCGAAGAACGGAACGCCTTCTCCGGCGTGACGTGCGCGGCGTCTGCCCTAGCCGACCTAAACCGCGCGCACCTCCAGCGATTGCAAAACCTGCCGCAGCGTTTGCCTGAGGTCTTCAGGCATTGCGATCTGCGGGACAGACCGATCAGGCTCGGCAGTCCCGAGGCTCAATTTGGGCGGCAGCCGATGGCGGGGCGCGGCAGCGGCAGCGCCCACGCCGGCGACCTGTTCAACCTCCTCGGTCTGGCGGCGTCCGAACGCAGATGAAAAAATCACGCGCGCGAGGACGCCTGCGAACGCCAGCGCCGCCGGAACGAGCAGGAGCATCCGCGATGGTTTCGACCCCGCGGACTTCGCGGCTTCCCTTGCGCTCGCCTGCGGTGCTGGCGCGGCTGCTTCACCAGCCTCGGCGGCTTGTGGCGCTGCGCTCGGGGACGCCGCCTCGACGTTGGCACGATACGCCATGGCTTGCTCGCCCGCGGCTGCTGGCGAATCCGGTGTCTGCGCGACAAACGCAACGGTTGGCGCCGGGTTGCTCGGCGCCCACGCCGATTGCGTTCTCGGCATCTCGGGTTCGCCTGGTTCTGACGGAGTTGATTGATCGACGGCGACCTGTGCCGACGGCGGCGCGGGTGGTTTTGCAGCCGCAGGTAGATTTGGCGACGCCGAGTGAACCGCCCGACCCGCCTCGCCAATGTACCAGCACTTGCGCTGCGTCGGTCGCTCCAACCGGTAATACCAATGGCTGCCCGCCGGCGCCGCCGCGTCCGGCGCCGCCAGACACTCGTCGGCAGCCTGCACCGGGTTGTCGCTCAACACGAACCCGCACATGAACAGGAGGCCAGCGATCGCGGCCGACCTCGTCGCAATAAGATATTGGCTCACCATGGTTCCCCCAAACCGATCGAACGGCATCCCCAGTTTGACCGCCGTCCCGATCGTCCACCCGCAAAATCTCTTCGCTGAATCTGGTCTCAATAGGTCGCAAATTCGACATTCAGAAGGGCACGGCGGCACGCAGATCCGAAAACGGTTCGATAGTACTGGTGCGAGCCGATGCTGCGAGTCTAAGGCGCTGCGGCGATCAGCTGCGACGCGCGTCGGACATGCGCCCAATTCGGGCCGCGCAAGTTCTCGACCTTTCCAGATAAGCGCGGGCCGCGCGCCGGGCCGATGGAATAAGCCGGCTTCCATCGTACGCGGACGAAGCGTGCAAATCGATGCGGTGCAGGTCATCGATCCGCTCGCCACCGTCGGCAATCGGGAAGCAGAGGACGTGGCCGCTGATGCGATCCTTGACCCAGATCTCGCGGTCGTCCTGGAACTCCAATAAGAACGGTTCATCGTCAAGCAGCGTCACGTGGCCCTCATACGTTGTCCGTTGATCGATCACTGATGCTTCAAGCGCGAGAGGCGCGGGAATCGCACGCCCTTCCCGAGGCGGCTCGCGGTGCACCCACCAATCGAATCGCAAACGTCCGGTCAGAGCCCGTACTTTGCGATCGTCGACACCGTCATAACGAGCGCCGACATAGCCGCGAACTCTGCGGCAGCAACCCACAGCCGCCGAAGAGCGGAATACCGGTTATTCATGGAATCCCCCACCACGTTACCCCAGCGGGAAAGTTAACGCCGCCGGGAGTGAATGGTTCCACCGGTTTTGGTCAGCATTGGGGGTCGCGGATAGCGGCGAGATCGCATATCCCGATAGGATGCCGCTGACCAGCGCCTGCCAAGTGACCCGGCGCCTCCAGGTCTCGGGACCGACGGGTCCGTTGGCGGTCAGATCCTTCCTGGTCTGGAACGCCTTCACGGCGGCGTCGGCCTGCGGGCCGAAGATTCCATCGACCGCGATCGCGTGACCGCGTGCCCGCAACAGATCCTGCAGCGTCCAGACCGGGTGGCCGTTCGACCCCGAGGCAGTGACGGGTCGCGCCTAGTGATCGGTCACACATCGATCGAAGCGGATTGTCGGGCTGCGCGGGGAACAGCGGTCGGCGGCTGGCGGTCTCGAGGGCGGATGTTGCCGCACCGGGCGCATTCCGGTATTTCAGGGCCGACGCGCCCGTAGCTCAGCTGGATAGAGCGTTGCCCTCCGAAGGCAAAGGTCAGAGGTTCGAATCCCCTCGGGCGCGCCAGCGTTTCTTTAAGCTCTTGCAATTCCTGAAAGATTAGAAATTCCAGTTGGTTGAGCCTGCCGCACTGGTATAACGCGGTGGTATCAACAATGCGGGTAAGCATGTCTCTGTTCCGAAATGAACACGGTGTCTGGTGCGTCAGAAAGAAGGTGCCGAAGACACTTGAGCAAGCGGTGGCGATAGTCCTCGGCAACGGCAAGAAGCGCCAGCCATGGCTACAGCGGTCCCTGAGGACGAAGGACAAGCGCGAGGCCCAGCGGCTCGCACCTCCGGTACTGATGGAGTTTGATCGCATCCTCGCCGATGCAGAAGCCCTGATCGCCGAGAGACCGCTGCGGACTACGCTCGACCGCCGCGAGATTGAACGCATAGCGGACTTCTTCTACACCAGCGAACTTGCAGGGGACGAAGAGACGCGCCGCGAGGGCGGGTCCGAGGCGCTGTTCCAAGACGTAGCAAGGCAACTCACCGATGCAGGAGTAGCATTCAACACGCCCTACAGTATCGGGGCGGTGCCTGAGTTTGGTCTCTCTGCTCGTGAGATGGACAAAATCGGCCGGTCGATCGAGACGGCTCTCCCGGCTGCACAGAGCGCGCTCGCGAGAGGCGACATCTCGATGATGCGTTGGGAAGTCGATGAGCTTCTCAAGCTCTTTCGGATCAACCTCGACCCCAAGTCGTCAGCATATCGGGAGCTGGGCATCGAGGTATTGAAACGGTTCGTTCAATCACTGCAAGCGGTGGAACGACGGCAGAAGGGCGAGGTAGTCGAGACGCCTACTCTTGTCGAACCCCAAGAGACCGTCAGCCCCTCGTCCGGGAGCCTCCGTGCGGCCTACGAGGGCTGGAAGAAATCGAGAAACCCCTCCCCCACCACGCTTCGCGAGTTCACATACGCTATCGACCGCTTTGTCGAGCTGCATGGCGACATGGCCGTGGTGAAGATCACCCGCAGACACGTCCTACAGCTTCGTGAGGCGCTCCAGGAATTGCCGGTCCGCCGCGCTGGGAAGTTACGCAATGCAGGGCTACCCGAGCTGGTCGAGTGGTCGAAGGAACATCCACGTGCGCAGAAGGTCTCAGCCGCTACCGTCAATAAGTTGCTCGGAGGTGTGCAGGCCGTTGGCCTGTGGGCTCGCGACAACGGCCTGATCCCGGATGATGTTCCATGGGCGGATCCGTTCGCGAACATGCGCCTGCCCGAAGACAAGCCATCAAGAGAACCTTGGCAGCCTGAGGAGCTTCGGTTGCTCTTCACGTCACCTGTATTTGCTGACGGGGCACGACCGACCGCCGGTCGCGGAGAGGCCGCATACTGGCTACCGTTGCTCGGGCTATTCACGGGCGCCCGCCTTGGCGAACTCGCACCACTCACAGCGGCGGATGTGACCATTGATGAGACTACCCAAATCCCGATGATCACGATCCGCGAGGACGCGGAGGAGGGTCGCCGATTGAAGACCCCTGGTTCAGCGCGTGTGGTGCCCGTCCATCCTGAGTTAGTTCGCATCGGGTTCTTGC
>DATIPA010000074.1:0-3693 GCA_035472475.1 Xanthobacteraceae bacterium
ATCCGGCTTTGTCTGGGTGCCGTCGCTGTGCTGGCGGCTGGACCGGCTGTGGGAGCGCATGCGCGACGAGGTTCCGCACCTCAAGCGCCCGCCGTCGGAATATATCCGCCAGAACATCTGGTACACGACCCAGCCGATCGAGGAGCCGGCCAATCCGGAACATCTGCGCGAGGCCATCGACTGGATCGGCTGGGATCGGCTGTTGTTCTCAACCGACTATCCGCACTGGGACTATGACGACCCGAACTACGCCTTCAAGTTCAAGATGACCCAGGCGCAGCGGGAGGCGTTGTTTTACGGCAACGCTGCCAAGGTTTATCGGCTGGCCGGCTAGCCGGCACGTTGTTGCTGATCCCGCGGGATGATAGCGTTTACCCGAGGGGTTTTGCATGTTTCGCAGGGGGCAGAAGGGCTGGACGTGGCGCGCCATTGTGGCGGGCGCTGCGGCCTATGCGCTTGCCCTCAATCTCCTCCTTGCCGGCGCGCTGAGCGGACAGGTCGCCATCGCTGGAGCGGCGTCGGACGGGTTCGAGATCTGCCTCGGTCATCGTGGCGATGCCGACCAGCAATTGCCGGCGCTGCCTGAGGCGGCAAAGCTCCATTGCGCCCTCTGTGTTGTCGCTGCGCATGCGCCGGTCGTGCCGGAGGGCGCAGTCGTCGCCGCCGCATTTGCGGTAAGCACGACCATCGCGGTCGAGCGCACCCATGACGCGAGCCCGTCCTTGGCGCCTCGCGATCCCGGCAAACCACCCACCGGACCTCCGCACGCAGTGTGACGTAGCGCGGCCCTTGAGGCCGCATCCTTCTTTTTCAACGTCATACCGATGTGCGGAGCTTGACCATGTTTACCCGTTTGGCGCGTGCTGTCCTGTGTGGACCGGCGCTGGCGCTCATCCCACTCGGCGCGGGCGCGCACGAGATCGTCGGCAATCGCTTCTTCCCGGCGACGCTTGTCGCCGACGACCCGGGCGTCAACGACGAGCTGTCGTTGCCGACCGCCTCGCTGTTCAAGACCTCGGACATTCCATCGGTCAACGAACTCGACATCGCAGTCGAGTTCTCCAAGCGCATTACCGATGACTTCGCCCTGATCGTCCAACCGACCTGGACGCATCTCTACGTGCCGGGCGGGCCGCTCGGCAACGGCGCCAGCGGATTTCAAAACCTCGAAACCACTGCCAAGTACCGTGTCTATAAGAATGCCGAACACGAGTTCGTCCTCTCGGTGGGTCTCGTCGCCGAATGGGCCAACACGGGCGCGAAGTCGCTCTCGGTCGACACGTTCACCACCTACACGCCGACGCTCTTTTTCGGCAAAGGGCTCGGGGATCTTCCGGATGCCGTCTGGTGGGCGCGGCCGTTGGCGGTAACGGGCGTGTTTGGCTATGCGATCCCGAGCCGGTCGCGGACCATCATCGCGACCGCCGATCCCGACAGCGGCGACGTCACGGTCGACAACTCGCCCAACCCGCGTTTCTTCAACTGGGGTGGCTCGATACAATACAGCATGCCCTATCTCAAAACCGCGGTGAACGATCTCGGTTTGCCCGATTTCTTCAATCACCTGATCCCGCTCGTCGAAGCATCGCTGCAGACCCCGGTCTCGAACTTCGCAGGTCTCGATAACGTCAAGACAACCGGCACCATCAATCCGGGCGTGCTCTGGGTGGGCGACTACTTCCAGGTCGGAGTCGAGGCTATCATCCCGGTCAGCCGCCAAAGCGGAACTAGCGTCGGGATGATCGCGCAACTGCATCTCTATCTCGACGACCTGTTCCCAACGACCATCGGCAAGCCGATCTTTGGTGGCCCCGTCACTCCAGCAAAGCCGTTCTGACCATGAGGAACAAATCAATCGCCTTCGCATTTCTCGCGCTCAATGCCAGCGCCATGCCGGCCGCCGCGCACGCGTCTCTCGATCATTCCGACCCGCGGGTCGGCAACACCGTGAAATCCTCGCCCTCGGCGGTCACGCTCTGGTTCACCCAAAGGCTGGAGCCTGCCTTCAGCAGCGCCCAAGTGACAAATGCGTCGGGCGCGGTCGTCAGCACCGGCGCCAGCGTATCGGGCACTGTCATGCGGCTCGGTGTGAGGTCGCTGCCGCCCGGAACGTATCGGGTGCATTGGAAGGTCCTTTCAGTTGATACTCACACGACGGAGGGGAATTTCACCTTCCGGGTCGGTCAGTAGGTTGCGGCGCGCGTGCACGCATTGGAGGACCAGTTGGCCGAGGCGCTGATCGCCGCGCGCGCGCTGCATCTGGCCGCAACCGTCATGCTGGTCGGGGCCGCGATCTTTCAAAGCTGGGTCATGGCTCCCGTTCTCCGAGGCTCGCGTGAGGCGGTAGGCGCGCGCGCGGTTGCGAACCTTACAAACCGGATCGCGTGGATCAGTTTCGCCGTTGCAGTGTTTGCCGGCGCCGCCTGGCTCGTGGTTCTGACCGCGCAGATCAGCAGTGACGCGAACTGGGACGCGCTGGTCGGCAATGTTCCGACGTTGCTCACTCAAACGCAGTTCGGCCGCGTAGCCGAGTTGCGTTTCGTCATCGGCATCCTGCTGGTATGTGCGCTCGGGTGGCGGAGGCCGCGGGACGGGCTGCGCTGGTTCGCAATCGCCTTGGCGCTTTGCTTCGCCGGCAGCCTGGCGTGGGCCGGCCACAGCGGTGCCGGCGACGGTTTCACGGGCGACGTTCAGGCTGTTGTGGACGCCCTCCATCTCATCGCGGCCTCCGCCTGGGTCGGCGGCCTCGTTCCGCTCGCCTGTCTGTTCGTGCAGGCCTCGCGACCCTCAAACAATCCGTCGCCCGCCCAGGTGGCCGACATCACGCAGCGGTTCTCGATCATGGGGATCGTCTGCGTTACGGCATTGTTGATCACCGGGCTCATCAACACATGGTTCCTGGTCGCAAGCCTCGCGATCCTGGTCGGCTCAAGCTACGGGCAGTTGCTCATGATCAAGGTGGCGTTGTTTCTGGTGATGGTCGGCATCGCCGCCATCAACCGGACCAGGCTGACACCGATGATCACAGTGGGTGCGACCGACGTGCGGGCAAAGGTCACCCGTCATCTGGCGCGCAACAGCTTGATCGAAGCGGGCCTTGGGTTGGCGATCCTCGCGATCGTCGGCGGACTCGGGACGCTGCCGCCAGAGCTAACCGAAGGACATCACATGCATTCGAACGCGCATTAATGCGGCGCTGTGGATAGTCGGGTCGATTTGGTGAATCCGGTTCGCCAGTTGCGAAGCCCGTCGGCTGTGCTCTGGCGAGCCGCAACGCCACGTACGCAGCTTTAGAAGTCGCGATTGAATAGCCAACGCTATGCATCCCGGTGAAGTCGAACGCCGGGCCGCCTTCCGTCCTTTTTCCGTCCCCCAAACGAGGGGAGGCGGAGCGCCGAGACGACGCTAAATCAATCTATCCGCGCTGTTAGGCGCGGAACGCACCCTTGCGATCGGGTGCGTCTGCGCCGTTCGGCGCTCCACTGCGGCGATTTTTGGCCGGAGGCCGCATCGTGACCGGTCATGGTGCCGGTGTTGGCGGTTGTCCCCGGGCCCCCTGGGATCCTGGTTGCGAGCCAGGCGTTCTCGGACGCCGCTGGTCCCGCTCCGCCTCAGGATCGCCTCATGAGAGCGCCCCTCATCGAGCAGGACTGCAACTCGCCATACATTTTGTTTATTTGTTGTCAAGGATGT
>DATIPA010000075.1:0-6827 GCA_035472475.1 Xanthobacteraceae bacterium
TCCATGGACCGGCCGCCGCTTCCGCCGTTCACCGCCGAGACCGCCGCCCAGAAGGCCCGCATGGCTGAGGACGCCTGGAACACGCGCGATCCCGCGCGCGTCGCGCTCGCCTATACGGTCGACAGCAGGTGGCGAAATCGCGCGGAGATTTTCGAGGGGCGCGAGGCCATCGTGGCGTTCCTGACCCGCAAGTGGACCCGCGAGCTCGACTACCGGCTGATCAAAGAGGTGTGGGCGTTTGGCAACAACCGCATCGCGGTGCGCTTCGCCTACGAATGGCACGACGACGGCGGTTTCTGGTTCCGCAGTTACGGCAACGAGAACTGGGAGTTCGACGCGCACGGCCTGATGCAGGTTCGCCATGCCAGCATCAACGATCTTCCGATCAAGGACAGCGAGCGCAAGTACCATTGGCCGCTCGGCCGCCGTCCTGACGATCATCCTTCGCTCAGCAAGCTCGGACTCTAGATTTAATCGAGGCGGCAATGGACATCGCCAACAGCTATTCCAGTGACGTTGCGTTTACACCCGCCGTCAAGGCGGTGCAGGCCCGCAAAGGCTCGCGCCAGGCCTATGCGCGCATGGAAGAGCGCGGCGGCTGGCAGACCCGCATCACGCCGGACCTCGCGGAGTTCATCGCGGCGCAGACCAGCATGTTCCTCGCCACCGCGAATGCGAAGGGCCAGCCTTACATTCAGCATCGCGGTGGGCCGACCGGGTTTCTGCACATGCTCGACGACAAGACCATCGCTTTTGCGGATTTTGCCGGCAACCGGCAGTACATCACCCAGGGCAATCTTGCCGACAATCCCAAGGCTCAGCTGTTCCTGATCGATTATGTCAACCGGCGCCGGATCAAGATCTGGGGCGAGGCGCGCGTTGTCGAAGGCAACGCCGATCTGACGACAAAGCTGATGCCGCAAGACTATAAAGCGCGCCCGGAGCACGTGATCCTGTTCACGGTCTCTGCCTGGGACTCGAATTGCCCGCAACATATCCCGCAGCGGTTCGAGGCCGCGGATGTTGCGGCCGCCATCAACGAGCGCGATCAGCGTATCGCGGCGTTGGAAGACGAGATCAAACGCTTGCGCGCGGGGACGGGCGGGGCCCGCGCGATATGATCTGCGCGTGGTCGAGGGCTCACCGCGCGACCGTCTTCAACACGGTAAACAACCTCTCCACATCCGCATGAGTATTCCAAAGATGCGGCGTCACCCGCATGGCACTGCCGCGCACCGAGACATGCACGTTCTCGGCCGCAAGCCGCGCCGGCAGGTCGGACGGAACCCCGCCGCCGAAGCGCAGCCCGAGATAGTGGCCGGCCCGGCGGTCGGCCGGCACGCTATCGATGCCAAACTCGGCGCGGGCGCGTTGTGCAATGGCTTCGGTGCGCAGCGCCAGCGTTGTCAGAATGCGCGGCACCGTCCACTCCACGATCAGCTTGACCGAGGCTTGGGCGACCGGCATGAGCGCGAAATTGCTACGCTCGCCGACATCGAATCGGCGCGCGCCGTCCTGGAACTCGCGTTGGTAGTTGACGAGGCCGGCGAAGTCCTCGGAATTGCGGCGCGCAATCCAGTTGTGCTCGATCGGCCGTCCGCTCTGCCGCCGCGGCGCGACGTAGAGAAATCCGAAGCTGTAGGGACCCAGAAGCCATTTGTAGCAAGGCGCGACAAGGTAGTCCGGATCAATCCGCTTGACGTCGAACGGCAGGGCGCCAACCGACTGGGCGCCGTCAACGCAAAGAACCGCGCCAACGCGCCGGCAGGCGGCACCGACCGCCGCGAGGTCGATCAATCCGCCATCGGTCCAGTGGCAGTTCGGCACCGCGACCACGCCGGTGGATGGATCGATGGATGCCAACAGCGCTGCCGTCCAATCATCGTCAGCGGGCCGCGGCACCGTAACGAACCTGGCGCCGGCGCGCTCGGCGAGATCCATCCAGGGATAGACGTTCGATGGAAACTGCTCGGCGAGCGTCACGATCGTTTGCGACTTGCTGAGCGTAATATTCGCCGCGGCCTGCGCCATGCCATAGGACACCGCCGGTGCAAACGCGATGTCGCCGGGTTCGGCATTGATGAGCCGCGCAAACAATGCGCGCACCGCCTCGCTGCCAGTAAAGAAATCCTTTGGTGCGATGCCCCAGGGGTTCTGTTTGCGCTGGAGCCCGCGTTCGCCCGCCACAACCGAAGCCTTGGGCAGCGGCGACATGTAGGCGCAGTTGAGGAACGCGACGTCGTCGGGAATATCGAACAGATGACGCTGGCTGGCGAGCGGAGGAACGTCGGGGTTTTTCATCGAGGACGGCTTTGTTGTCGAGCAACGATAGCGGCTTCCGTCCGATGCCATGGCATCCGGGTCTTGTCGAGTTGCCGATGACCCTATCGAGCGATCTGGGCCTTTCGCGCGCTCACGGGACGCCGTTTGGCTTTTCGCCGACGCGCGGCCACGAGCTCCTTCTCAGCCAGCGAGAGATACTGTTGCGCGGTTAAGACGTGATAGGTGCGGTCCTTGTTGCTGATCGCCAAGTCGGCCCGCTCAACGCTTGCTTCCGCGTAGTTTCCGCATGATCCGAGACGTGTCTCATCGTGGGTCCCGCCGCATCCACAACAACCACGCGGTCATGCCGGTGATGATGATTGTGCAGACTGGAAGGATGAAAAGTGAGGCCACGAACCGCTCCCGATTGCAGGCGGGAGCACAAGGTCTCTCAGCCACCGGCGCCTGTCGGCATATCGGCCCCCTCTGCCGGTGATGCAGCTACGCTAGCAGTGGACGCAACGGTTGGCGGCGTCATTTGACATGTCCGGCGCAGGAAATTTGGACAGACCTGCTGTCCTATTCCAACGCCTGCGGCCTCCTGCCGCCGCGCCGGAAAAGCGGGCCGCCAGAAGGGGGTAAGCATCCTGAACGCAAGCTATCCAAACTTTAAGCAAGCGTTCATCGGTCGGTAGCTATCGTTCGGGCATGTTGAGGAGCGTTGCGGAGATATCCCATGAACCCGCCCTCTTATGTCGACATTCTGCTTCGCCCCGCGGCGCGCAAGGCGCCGCGCGCGCGCTGAGACGTGGGTTAAGTTTTTAAGTTTTAGTGACCGGTGACCGCGAGCCGAGGCAGGTTCACGACCCCCGCGATCCCCCCGTCGACGAGCAGCGTCTGGCCGGTCACGTGGCTCGACATATCCGAACTCAGAAACAATATCGCGGCCGCGATCTCGGCCGGTGAGGCCGGCGCCCCCAGCGGAATCCGGTTGCCGATCTGACCCCATTGCTCCTCGTTCAGCATTGCGTTCAGCCGTGGCGTTCGCACAAAGCCCGGGGCAACAGCATTCACCCGCACGCGCGCAGGACCGAACTCGAGGCCCATCCCGGCCACGAGCTGAATGAGCGCGGCCTTGGCCGTCCCGTACGCAACTTGCCCCGGAATCTGTGTCAGCCCCGACATTGAGGCGACGAAGACCATGGTGCCGCCGCCTGCGTCTACAATGGCCTTCCCGCCGATCTGCACCGCGAGGAAGGCGTGCGTCAGAACGAGGTCGAACTGCGACGCCCACAGCCGATCGTCGAGGTTTGCCAGCGGGCCGAGATGCGGCATCCCGACGATATCGACCACGCCGCGAACGGCACCATGCTCCCGGGCGGCCGCAAAGACGCGCTCGACCTCGCCTCGCTTGGTGACGTCGGCCGCGCGCGCGACGCCGTCGACTTCACGCGCCACGGCGGCTGCACGCGTCTCGTCGCGATCGACGCACACCACCTTTGCACCGGCCTGGGCGAGCGCGTGACAGGTCTGCCGCCCGATCCCGTTGCCGCCGCCGAGGACGACCATGACACGGCCTGCGAGGCTATATAGCGTCCGGTAGTCGGGGACCGGACTTTGATCGGTCTCGTCGGAACGGGGTGGTGTGGTCATAGACGATCGCCATGCTGCGTTTGCGCGATGACATCAGACACGAGCGGACGCTGCTTTGATACAGGCTCGCCGAGGATACCCGCATGGTTGATGATGATCTGTCCGAACAGATCTCCGAGCTTGAATCCGAGATCGAGCGACTGGCCCGGGTGGCGGAGGGCTGCCGCAAGATCATCGTGGCATCAAAAGTCGCCATCGTGATCGGTGCTCTTCTGCTGTTGGCGACCGTGTTTGGCCTGATCGGGTTCGATCAGATCGTTTTGATCGGCTCGATCGCCCTTGTGCTGGTCGGCATCGTGGCCGCAGGATCGAACTCGACCACGTTGGCAAACACCGAAGCCGAGATGCGTGACAATGAAGCGCTGCGTGCGCAGTTGATCGACCAGCTCAATCTTCCGGTTGTGGTCGAAGGCGTCGATGGGCGGCCATCCAATTGAGTGCAGCGCTGCCGGCAGCGCGCAACGCCTGTCCTGATCCGCATCAATGTTCCACTCAACTTTGCGTCATAACATCGAATCTATTTGTTGCTTCTACGGCTCGCGTGGAATTATCTTTGAATGCGCGCGCCGGTCGGTATGGGGGCAAGCCGATCAAATGGTCTCGCTGATGCCCAACAGTCTCCGCGCACCACCGTCCCGGCGTTTTACCCGACCCTGGTGACCCATGGATCAAACAACCCCTCCTGACCGTTTGCTCGGCTTCGATGAAAGGGAAGTTTCAGATTCCCGGCGTGCTTCGATGATCCGGCGCTTCGGCCGCGTGATCCACTTTCTGTCGTATCATCTTGTCCTGCGCCGGCGGGGCACGTGGCGAACGAGTGCCGCGGGCATGCGGTTCACCGTGCGTCCCACGGTGTTTCATCCGCGTTACTTCATCAGCAGCGAGCGCTTCGCGGAGTTCATTGATTCGCTCGATCTGCGCGGGAAGCAGGTGATCGACGTTGGAACCGGAACCGGGATTCTGGCCATCGCCGCTGCTCGCTCCGGCTCTGAAAATGTTATTGCCACCGACATCAACCCGAATGCCGCGCTGTCCGTGCCCGATAACGCCCGCCACAACGGGGTTGGCGATCGCGTAACCGCCGTGTGCATGGATTTGCTCTCGGGATTCGCCGCGTATCCGCTGTTTGACGTGATCATTGCAAACCCGCCCAAGCACACACAGGAACCCCACGATCTCGCGGACAAGGGTTGGAATGGGGGACCCAACCACCGCGATATCGCGGCTTTGTTCGAGCAAGCCTATGAGCGGTTAAAGCACGATGGAAAGCTCTATGTGATGCTGTCCTCACATTCCGAGCTTGGTTTGATCGAGAATATGATCGAACACGCCGGCCTTCGATTTCGCGTCATCAGACGCTATTCGATCATCGTCGACGCCTTTGTGCTCTACGAGTGTACCCGGCCGTGATCGGCGAACAGCACCACCGGCGCGTCGCTAAAGATCTGCCGGAAGTTCCGGCCGGTCGAGTGCGTGGATGCCGGCGTTGAGGAGATCGTGCGCCGTTACTCCGCGTTCATAGCCGTAGGTGAAAGCGATGCCCGCGAGGATCGAAAGTCCCAGAACAATCGCTGCGCCTCCCAGGATCATCGTGTGATCCCGCCTTCGGCGCGTCCGGCATTTATGGGTGCTGGGCATGGCGGCCTCGCTTCCCGCACCCTAAAAACGCCGGGCGAGACGGTGAGTTCCACCAAGTTGAACGAGCAGTTGCTCAACTTCCGGATGAGACGCCCGCCTCCCCCGATGAGATCGAACGCCCGCGGGTGAGTTGCGTCAGCCGTGTAGCTCGGCGTGCCGGCCGCAGGTCAACGCTTGCGGGTCAGCCGTGCGCACACGGTGCGCGCAGTCTTGCCGGTCTCGCTGTAGCAATAATCCAGGGTGTCCCGATTGATCAGATTGAATAGATAAGTCCCTTCGTCATCCGATCCCATGATCAGCTTGGCGCCCGGCGTGAAAGCGCCCCACAGCGGCTCTTCTTCGTCGCCGCTTGGATTGGACCGCTTCAGGCGACCCGAGAAGGTGTTGCCCTGTTGCTCGCCGATCACCAGCGTCGCAAGGCCGCCGCGGCGTCCCTCGTCCTTGGCGATTCGATCCCGCTGGCCGGTCCAGGTGCCGACCAGCGACACCGAATCGGCGCCGAGCACCGGCGTTGCAATCAGGATGGCGAGGGTTGTTGAGTACAAAAGAGCCTTCATTATCGAGCCTCCGTGCGTTGATCCCCGGGGAGTCGGACATTGGCTTAAGCGACGTGTTATGGGTGTCCCCGCCGATCCAACCAAGTTTGCCGAAAAAACGAGACAGCGTCTGTAGCAAAATCGCGGCGGCCAATCGATACCCGGGCGGAGGCCGCGACGTCCGGCGAAGTGTTGATCCTGGCGGTTGTTCGTTTTAGTCACCATCCAGGCTCGGGCGTCGTCCGGTGTTTCCAAATCTGGCGCGGGATAAAACCGCATGGACGCGAAGGCGCTGTCGAGACGGGCCGTGCTGAGCTCTGCGCTTGCATCAGCCGCAAGCGCACTTCTGCCGTTCCGAACGTCGGCAACCGCTCGGCTTGTGATGAACGATGCGAGCCGCCTCAATCCGACGCCGGTGATGAAACACATTGTCCGCGATGCGGAACCGGAGGAGCTACTGATCGGCGCGGTCCGCGCTGAGCTCAAGGATGCCGCGGCAACGAAACGGCCTGTCGCGGTCGGAGCGGCAAGACATTCCATGGGCGGCCAGAGTCTTCCGAGGGATGGCACGGCAATCACGCTCAACAGCCGCCGGGTCGACCCGGATAGAGCCGCGGGGTCCTACCGGGTGGACGCCGGCGCGCGGTGGGCAGACGTGATCAAATCCCTCGATCCCATCTGATTTTCTCCCACCGTGATGCAGTCGAACAATGATTTCGGCGTCGCAAGTACGTTCTG
>DATIPA010000076.1:0-5031 GCA_035472475.1 Xanthobacteraceae bacterium
CAGGGCTTCTGACCGCGGACGAGGAGCCTGCGGGGGTACGGCGGTCCGGCGAAGTGACCTGTTTTCCCCTAAAACCCCGCATTTTCCCTGACCATGGCGCGATTGCGTCCCGGAACAGCCATATTTTGATGAGAATGAACGTTCATTCTCAAGTCTTAGGCGGGGGGTCGCCAAAGACTCGGAACGTGGGGGACTGGGTTGAGCGCTGCTGCCATACAACCGGCCGAAGGCCGCGACGGTGATCGTCGCGCACTGATCTTGGCCGCCGCCGAGCGGGCGTTCCTCAAGGACGGTTTTCACGCCGCGTCCATGCAAACCGTGGCGGCCGAAGCCGGGATGAGCCCGGGCAATCTCTATCGCTATTTTCCCTCCAAGGAAGCCATCGTCGCCGGCCTGTGCGCGCGCGATCAGGCGATGCTCGCCGAAAACGTGCGCACCCTGCTTTCATTTGGCGACCCGCTGGGCGGGATCGAGATGATGCTACGCAAGCAGCTCGTCGAGGAGCCGCGCGAGCGCTTTCAGATGATCGTCGAGATCTGGGCGGAGGCGACCCGCAAGCCGGAGATCGCCGAGCTCTGCCTCGGGATCGACAGCCATGTGCGCAACGGCCTCGCGCAGGTGGTCGAGGGTGCAAAGCGCCTGGGAACCGCGCCCGCCGACGTCGATGTCGATTTCGTGGTGCGCACCATGGTGACGATCGTGATCGGTTTGTTCAAACGCCGGGCGCACGAGCAGAATTTTGATGGGGAAGCCGAACTCGCGCTAGCGCTCGCCGTGATCAAAGCGGCGATACGCGGTGAGATCCGGCCGATGGTGGGGGTGAAGTGACATGAAGCGTTATCTGATGTTGGGCGCAGCCGCGGTCGCAATTGCGGTCGGCGCCGGAGTGCTGGCGCTACGCAGCCCGGCGCCCGCGAGCCAGCCCGTGAAATACTCAAAGCCGCTGCCGCCGGCCGTGACCGTGTCGCCGGCGCACGAACGCGAGTTCGTAGATCGCCTGTTCGTATCGGGATCGCTGGTCGCGCGTGACGAGGCGATGGTCGGAGCCCAGATCGACGGGCTGCGAATCGTGGAGCTCCTGGCCGAGGACGGCGACCGGGTCGAAAAGGATCAGGTCCTGGCACGGCTTGATCGTAGCCAACTCGACACGTTGCTCGCGCAGAACGACGCCGCGCTAGCGCGCGCGGATGCCGCCATCGCCCAGGCCCGCAATCAGATCGACCAGACCGAAGCAATGTACGCCCAGGCCGAGGCTGATCTCACGCGCGCCAAGGGACTTGCGATCGGCGTGATCACGCAGGCGACCCTCGACCAGCGCGTCGCGGCAGCGCGTTCGGCCGGGGCCCAGGTTGCGGGCGCGCGCAGTGCGCTTGCGGTGGCCGAGGCGGAGCGGCACAGCCGCGACGCGGAACGCCGCGAGTTGATGGTCCGCATCGGGCGCACCGAAGTCAAAGCGCCGGTCGCCGGCATCGTCAGCCGCCGCACCGCACGGCTGGGTGCACTCGCCATGGGTTCATCTGATCCGCTGTTCCGGATCATCACCGACGGGGCAATCGATCTCGAAGCCGAGGTGCCGCAGGATTCGTTGGCCAAACTCGCGGTCGGAATGCCGGCGTCGATCGACCTTCCGGGCGAGGATCACACCAGTGGCAAAGTCCGCCTGATTTCGAGCGAGGTCGACAAGACCACCCGGCTCGGCAAGGTTCGCGTTGCCCTCGCCCCCGACGCCAATGCGCGCATCGGCGCGTTCGCGAGCGGCAGCGTTGAGATTGGCCGCCGCGTTGCGATCGGCGTGCCCGCCGCAGCAGTGATTCAGAGCGCCGGCGGCTCCAGCATCGCGGTCGTCACCGGCGGCAAGGTCGAGGTCAGCAAGGTCGAAGTTGGCATCACCAATGGCGACACGATCGAGCTGCGCGACGGGCTCGCGTCCGGCCAGTGGGTCGTGGCGCGTGCCGCCGCCTTCCTGCGCAGCGGCGACGAGGTGCGCCCGGTTGAGGATATCGAGCAGCACCGGGAAGCCTCGCAATGAGACTGAACATCTCCGCATGGTCGATCCGGTCGCCGATGCCGGCGATCGTGACGTTCCTGGTGTTGCTGATCCTCGGCATCGTGAGCTTCATGTCGCTGCCGATCACCCGGTTTCCCAACATCGATATTCCGATCGTCCAGGTCTCGATCACTCAGTCGGGCGCCGCGCCCGGTGAGCTCGAGACCCAGGTCACCCGCAAGGTCGAGGACGCCATCGCCGGCGTGAACGGCATCTGGCACATCCTGTCGAACGTGTCGGACGGTTCGTCGATCACAACCGTCCAGTTTTATATCGGCACCAACATCGATCGCGCGCTCAACGACTTGAAGGACCAGATCGCCAAGATCCGTACCGATCTGCCGCGCACCATCAACGAGCCGATCATTCAGCGCATCGACCTCGAGGGACTGCCGATCCTGACCTATACGGCGTCGGCCCCGGGAATGAGCGTCGCCGACCTGTCGTGGTTCGTCGACGACGTGGTGGCGCGCGAGCTGCAAAGCATCAAGGGCGTCGGCGGCGTCACACGGCAAGGGGGCGTTGATCGCGAGATCCGCATTGCGCTCGACCCGAAAAAGCTGCTGGCGCTCGGCGTGACGGCGGCCGACGTGAACAAACAGGTGCGCGCCACCAACGTCGACCTGTCCGGCGGCCGCGGCGAAATCGCCAGCCAGGAGCAGGCGATCCGAACGCTTGCGGGCAGCCGCTCAGTCGATGCGCTGCGCGCCCTGCCGATTGCGCTGCCGGGCGGACGCAAGGTGCGGCTCGACGATCTCGCGACCGTCACCGACGACGCGGTCGAGGCGCGCACGTTCGCGCGGCTCAACGGCCAGCCGGTGGTCGCCTTCGCGATCAGCCGCGCCAAGGGCGCAAGCGACGCGACCGTGGCCGACCTCGTCGAGGCGCGGCTTGCCAAGTTGCACGCCGCCCATCCCGAGGTGAAGCTCACCAAGGTCGATACCCAGGTCGACAACACCGTCGGCAATTTCCGCTCCGCGATGGAGACGCTGATCGAAGGCGCGGTGCTCGCGATCATTGTCGTGTTCCTGTTCCTGCGCGACATCCGCGCCACGATCGTGTCGGCGATCGCATTGCCGCTCTCGGCGATCCCGACATTCTGGGCGATGAGCGCGCTCGGCTTCTCGCTCAACCTGGTCACGCTGCTCGCGATCACGCTGGTTACCGGCATCCTGGTCGACGACGCGATCGTCGAGGTCGAAAACATCGTGCGCCACATGCGGATGGGCAAATCCGCCTATCGGGCGTCGCTCGAGGCCGCCGACGAGATCGGCCTCGCCGTGATCGCGATTTCCATGACCATCGTTGCGGTGTTCGCGCCGGTGAGCTTCATGGGGGGCATCGCCGGACAATATTTCCGCCAGTTCGGACTGACCGTCTCGGTCGCGGTGTTGTTCTCGCTCCTGGTGGCACGCCTGATCACGCCGGTGGTGGCGGCCTATTTCATGCACTCGCACGCGGCGCCGAGCGAAGACGAAGGTCCGCTGCTGCGCGCCTATACCCGGGTGGTGAGCTGGTCTTTGCGCCACCGCTGGATCACGCTGGCGGCCGGCCTTGCGCTGTTCGTCGGCTCAATCGCGTCCACCAAGCTGCTGCCCTCGGGCTTCATCCCGCCCGAGGACATTGCCCGCACCCTGCTCGCGGTTGAACTGCCTCCCGGTTCGCGGCTGACCGACACCGACGCGATCACGCGACGCATCTCCGGCAAGATCACCGCACTGCCGGAGGTCCGCTCCGTGCTGGTATTTGGCGGTCAGATCCTGGGCGGCGCCTCGGAAGTGCGCAAGGCGACGCTGGTGGTGAATCTTGTGCACAAAAGCCAGCGCGACCTGAGCCAGAAAGAGGTGGAAGTCGAGATCGCCCGGACCATCGGCGACGTTCCCGACGTCCGTTTCTGGTTCCTGCGCGACAACGGCCAGCGCGATCTGCAGCTGATCGTGGCCGGCACCGACATGAAGTCGATCAACGAAACCGCCAACCAGATCGCGAGCGAGATGGCGCGGCTGCCGATGATCAAGAATCCGATCTCGACCGCCGAGCTGGACCGGCCGGAGCTGCAGATTGCGCCGCGCGCGCAGATCGCCGCCGACCTCGGGGTTTCGACCGAAGCTTTGTCGGAAACCATTCGGGTGGCCACGCTCGGCGATATCGACGCCAACCTCGCGAAGTTCGACGCCGGCAACCGGCTGATCCCGATCCGAGTCGAGCTGATCCAGGACGCGCGCTCGGATGTCGAGCTCCTGAAGGCGCTGCGGGTTGCGACCGCCGCCGGCGGGGCGGTTCCGCTTGCCGCGATAGCGCAGTTCGACATGGGCCGCGGCCCGACCGCGATCAACCGCTACGACCGCACCCGCCGAGTCACCATCGAGGCCGATCTCACCGGCGACGGCGCACTCGGCGAGGCGACCGCTGCGATCTACGCGCTGCCGACCGCGAAGAACCTGCCGCAGGGCGTCGCGCTGCGCGAGTTCGGCGACGTCGAAGTCATGCAGGAAGTGTTCTCCTCGTTCGGCGCCGCGATGGGGGCCGGACTGATGATGGTGTTCGGCGTCCTGATCCTGCTGTTCGGCAGCTTCGGCCAGCCGGTCACCATCCTGTTCTCGCTGCCGCTCTCGATCGGCGGCGCGATCATCGCGTTGCTGATCACCGGCCGCCCGATCAGCATGCCGGTCGTGATCGGCATCCTGATGCTCATGGGCATCGTCACCAAGAACGCCATCATGCTGGTCGACATGGCGATCGAGGAGATGCGCCACGGACGCCAGCGGATCGACGCGCTGATCGAGGCCGGACGCAAACGCGCGCGCCCGATCGTGATGACGACGATCGCGATGGTGGCCGGCATGTTCCCCTCGGCGCTTGCCTTCGGCGACGGCGGCGCCTTCCGCTCGCCGATGGCGATCGCGGTGATCGGCGGCCTCGTGGTCTCGACCGCGCTCTCGCTGATCTTCGTGCCGGCGGTGTTCACACTGCTGGACGACCTG
>DATIPA010000077.1:0-12108 GCA_035472475.1 Xanthobacteraceae bacterium
TGCGCCCGCTGCGCCGCGTCGTCGGCGTGATCCTCAAGGTCGAGCGGGTCGCTCCGCCGCGGCCGGACCGGTTTCAGCCCAACCGCGCGCGCGAGATGACGCCCGAATTTCTGGAAGGCCTGATCCTCGAGCTGCGCCGGCGCGAGGTCGACATCGTGTCGCTCGACGAGATGCACCGCCGGCTGACGGACCGCGACGCCAAGGGCCGGCGGTTCGCCTGCATCACCTGCGACGGCGGCTATGTGGATCACCACACATTCGTGCACCCGATTTTTCGCAAGCATGAAGCGCCGTTTGCGGTCTTCATTCCGAGCGGCTTTCCGGACCGGATCGGTGAACTGTGGTGGCTGATCCTGGAGGCGGTGATCAACAAGACCGATCGTCTTGCGATCCTGGTCGACGGGCGCGAGCAGCGGCTCGACTCCCGCACGCCGTCGGAAAAATCCGATCTGTTCAACGCTTTGTGGTCGTGGCTGCTGGCGCGCCCCACCAACGAGGAGATCAGCCGGTTCATCGGCGACCTCGCCGGCCGCTACGGGGTCGACATTGCGGCGATCTGTGCCGGCGCCTGCATGACCTGGACGCAGATCCGCGCGCTCGCCGCCGATCCGCTGGTCACCATCGGGGCACAGAGCGTCAACTATCCAATTCTCGCCAAGCTGCCCGAGGCCAAGGTCCGGTTCGAAATGACCCAGAGCAGGTCGGTGATCGAAAGCGCGGTCGGGGTGCGCCCGCAGTATTTCGCTTATCCGTTCAGCCAAAAGGGTGCGGCGGGGCCGCGCGAGTTCGAAATCGCGGACGAGCTCGGATTCAAGGCGGCGCTGACCAGCCGTCCCGGCGCGGTGCGCACCCGGCACGCCAGCCGCCTGATGGCGCTGCCGCGCCTGTCGCTCGTCGGGCGATCGCAACGCCTGCGCTACGTCCCGCTGCTGATGTCGGGGATGTCGGTTTCGCGCTAGCAAGACGGAACCGGACGTAGCACTCATCCTTCGTCGGTTGCCCGCGCGTCCTCATCGGGGCGCGACATCCAGCTGATCAGCGGCATCGCCGGCAGCACCCAGCCGAGCCCGGCCACGACGTAGTAGGCGATTTCGAGCAGACGGTTGTGCGACACGCCGATCATCTGCGCGAGGCCCATCGCCAGCAACGCCCAGACCACCACCAGCACCAGGAGGGCAACGGTTCCAATCAGCTTGCGGGTGCGAATATGCATTGCTAGTGCCCCGCTTGCGAAATTCGTGATACGTAGCGGCACACTCTGACACGAACTTCGGAACCAAAGGGGCACTAGCAGATATATGATAGTGCATGATCCGGCGAAGTGGCCTCCGGTTCGCCGAAAAGATCATGCACCAGCTATGGTTGGCGCGCGACTGGACGCAAAACCGGTGACCACTTTTGCTGGTCGCGCGCGTGCCGCTTTTCGATTTGAAGTTCCTTCGCGCGTTTGCCGCCCCGCTCAAGGAACTTCAAATCGGCGGCACTCGTCGCAATTGCGGGGTGCAGGCGCCCTCTATATGGTCCGGCCCGCATGGCATCAGCAAGCGATAACCACCAGCGCGTGATCCGGCTCTGGCTCTGGGCCGTGGCGGCGCTTGTCATTGCGCTGGTGCTGGTCGGCGGGGCGACGCGGCTCACCGAATCCGGCCTCTCGATCGTCGAATGGCGTCCGGTCACCGGCGTCATGCCGCCGCTGTCCGACGCCGGCTGGCAGGCCGAATTTGAAAAATACCAGGCGATCCCGCAGTACACGCAGCGCAACGCCGGCATGAGCCTTGCGGCGTTCAAGGTGATCTACGGGTGGGAATGGACGCACCGGCTGCTCGGGCGCGTGGTCGGCGCGGCGTTCCTGCTGCCGTTCCTGTTCTTCCTGTGGCGCGGCTGGGTCGCGCCCGGCCTGCGCGCGCGCTTATGGTTCATCTTCGGGCTCGGCGCGCTGCAGGGCGCGGTCGGCTGGTGGATGGTTGCCTCCGGCCTCGCGGCGCGCACCGAGGTCTCGCAATATCGGCTGGCCACGCACTTGCTGCTCGCGTGCTTGATCCTGCTCGCGCTGGTGTGGACGGCGCGGCGCCTGTCGCCGCGGATCGAGCCCGTGCCGGGCCGCATCCGTGTGACCGCGATCGCGCTTGTGGCACTGACGCTGTTGCAGATCTACCTGGGCGGGATCGTCGCCGGGCTGCGCGCCGGCCTGATCTACAACACCTGGCCGCTGATCGACGGCGCCCTCGTGCCGGACGCGAGCCGGCTCTGGTTTGAAACGCCGCTGTGGCGCAATGTCTTTGAGAACACGCTGACCGCGCAGTTCGACCACCGGATGGTCGCGTACGTATTGTTTGGCCTTGCGCTCTGGCACGCGATCGACGCGGCCGCGAAGCGGGCAGGCGCGCGCTCCGCGATCGCGCTCGCCGCCGCGGTCAGCGTACAGGCCGGGCTCGGCGTGCTGACCTTGGTCAACCAGGCGCCGCTTGCGCTCGCGCTGCTGCACCAGGCCGCGGCGATCGTTGTGCTGGTCACCGCGACCGTGCACGCCGCCGGGCTCACCGGGGCGCGGCGGTCGCAGGTCGCGGCTGTCGGCGCGGGCTCCGTTCAACCGGCGGCCTAGTGCCGCCGATTTGAAGTTCCTACAGCGATTGCGGCAAGCTCATGAAGGAACTTCAAATCGAAAGCGGCACTAGAATGATAAATCTGCTGGTGCCCCTTTGCTTCCGAAGTTCGTGTAAGAGGTTGCCGCCACGTATCACGAACTTCGCAAGCGGGGCACTAGCTGACGTCATGCGCAAAACAATCCTTGCCGTCGGGCTTGCCGCATTGACGGCACTCGCCGGACTTGCGCACGCCCAGCAATATCCAACCCGTCTTATCAAGATGGTGCACGGTTTTCCGCCGGGCGGAAACGTCGACGTGATCGCGCGCATCATGGCGCAGGAAATGTCGAACGGGTTGGGTCAGCCGATCGTAGTCGAGAGCAAGGCCGGTGCGGTCGGCAGCGTCGCCGCCGATGCGGTCGCTCACGCGGAGCCGGACGGCTACACGCTGTTGCTGGTACCGAGTGCGCACGCGGTGACCGGCGCGATCTATCCATCGCTCAAGTACCGGCCGGTCGACGACTTCGCCTGGATTTCGACCGTGAGCTTCTATCCGTTCGTCATTTGCGTACGCCCGGAGTCGCGATTTGGCACGCTGGCCGACCTGCTGGCGGCGGCCGCGATCAAGCCGGAGACGGTGTCGTTCGGGTCATCGGGCATCGGCACGATCCAGCACATGACCGCCGAACTGCTCGGCAGCGCATCGCGCGTGAAATTCCTGCTGATCCACTACCGCGGCGAAGCGCAGGCCTCGACCGGGCTTTTGACCGGCGACATCGATTTCCTGATTTCGACGCCGACGGTCGCGGTGTCCAACATCGAGTCGGGCGCGTTCCGCGCGCTCGCGGTGACGAGCCGCACGCGCTGGAACAAGCTGCCGGATGTTCCGACCGTGGCGGAGGCGGGGGTTAAGGGCTTCGAGACGACGTCATGGTCGGGATTGGCTGCGCCGGCCGCGACGCCGCCGGATATCGTCGCGCGGCTCAACGCCGAAGTCCGCCGCGCGATCGAGGTGCCGCAGGTCAAGACGCGCCTGGAGAGCTTCGGCGGCGACGTGCGCGCGATGACGCCGGAGGAGATGCGCACGCTGGTGGCGGAACAGCTCGCGCTGTGGTCGCGGGTCGCGCGCGAGAACAACATCCGCGCGGAATGATTACGCCACGTTCAGCGCCTGATCGAGGTCGGCGATGATGTCGTCCTTGTCCTCGATGCCGATCGAGAGCCGCACCACGTCGGGCCCGGCGCCGGCCTGCACCTTCTGCGCGTTGGTCAGCTGCTTGTGGGTGGTCGAGGCCGGGTGAATGATCAGCGAGCGCGTGTCGCCGATATTGGCGAGATGCGAGAACAGCCGCACGCTCGCCACCAACTTGGTGCCGGCATCGTAGCCGCCCTTGAGCCCGAACGTGAACACCGCGCCGGCCCCCTTGGGGACGTATTTCTTGGCGAGGTTGTGATAGCGATCGCCGGGCAGGCCGGGGTAGCTGACCCAGGCAACCTTGGGGTGATCGGCGAGCCATGTCGCCACCGCGAGCGTGTTGTCGCAGTGGCGCTGGATGCGCAGCGGCAGCGTCTCGATGCCGGTCAGGATCAGGAACGCGTTGAACGGGGAGAGCGCCGGCCCGAGATCACGCAGGCCCAGCACCCGGCAGGCGATCGCGAACGCGAAATTGCCGAACGTCTCGTGCAGCACGATGCCGTTGTATTCCGGCCGCGGCTCGCACAGCATCGGATAGCGCTTCTCGCGCGACCAGTCGAACGTGCCGGCGTCGACAATCAGCCCGCCGATCGAGTTGCCGTGGCCGCCGAGAAATTTGGTCAGCGAATGCACGACGATGTCGGCGCCGTAGTCGATCGGCTTGCAGAGGTAGGGTGTCGCCAGCGTGTTGTCGACAATCAGCGGCACGCCGGCGCGCTTGGCGATCGCCGACACCGCCTCGATGTCGGTGATGACGCCGCCCGGATTGGCGATCGACTCGATGAAGATCGCGCGCGTCTTCGGCGACACCGCGCGCTCGAAGGTCGCAATGTCGTCGGGATCGGCCCACACGACCCGCCAGTCGAAATTCTTGAACGCATGATTGAACTGGTTGATCGAGCCGCCGTAGAGCTTCTTGGACGCCACGAACTCGTCGCCCGGGCGCATCAGCGTGTGCATCACGACCACCTGCGCGGCGTGGCCGGATGCGATCGCAAGGCCGGCGGTGCCGCCTTCGAGCGCCGCCACGCGCTCCTCCAGCACCGCGTTGGTCGGATTGCCGATCCGGCTATAGATGTTGCCGAAGGTCTGCAGGCCGAACAGCGAGGCCGCGTGATCGACGTCCTCGAACACGAACGACGTGGTCTGGTAGATCGGCGTTGCGCGCGCGCCCGTGGTCGGGTCCGGTTGCGCACCGGCATGAACCGCAAGTGTGGCAAACCCCGGAAGCCGGTCGGTCATGGCAGGGTCCTCGCGTCGGCGTTGAGCGCCGGCGGACCGGCTTAGCTGGATTTATCGGACTTAGAGCAAGCGTCAAGGCGTGCGCGTCATCCGAACGGCGGACGGCATGCGCACTAACCCTTGATGAGTTCGGCGCGTTGTGCCGCCGGCGTGGCACCGCCTGCGGTGGTGGGACGGTCGAGCGCCAGGCGTTGGATGCCGCCGCCCAGAATTCTCGCCCGTTTGGAGGTCAGCGTGCGGGTATTCACGCCCATCCAGGCGATTTCGGACGAGAGCCGGCCATATTCGATCTTGGGACAGCGGTTCATCACAACCTTGAGACCGTTGGCTTCGGCCAGCCGGGCTGCGTCATCGTTGCGCACCCCAAGCTGCATCCAGATCACCCATGGCCGTGGGTTCATCGCCAGCGCCTCTTCGACGATGCCCCGCGCAAATTGCGAGGCGCGAAAGATGTCGACCATGTCGATTGCTTCCGGGATCTCGGCAAGCGTCGCGTAGGATTTCTGGCCCAGCAACTGCGCGCCGGCAAGCGCCGGGTTGACCGGGATCATGTGGAAGCGGCGCTCGAGCAGGTATTTGAACGCAAAATAGCTCGGCCGGCTGACGTTCGCCGACACGCCGACCATCGCGATGGTCTTCACCGTGTTGAGAATGCCGCGGATGTAGCCGTCGTCGTAGCTGTCGTGGTTCATGCGCCTAGCGGTCCTCCCACACCGGGTCGCGCTTGTCGAGGAACGCGCCGATTCCTTCCGCGGCGTCGCGCAGCAACATGTTCTCCGCCATGACGCGCGCCGTGTATCGGTAGGCATCGGCGAGGTTCATTTCGGCCTGCGCATAGAATGCCTTCTTGCCAAGCCTGACCGTCGCGGCCGATTTGCTCGCGATCTGCTTTGCGAGCGCGATCGCTTGCTCGCGCTCATGTCCGGGCGCAACCACCCGGTTGACGAGGCCGATGCGCCTCGCCTCGTCGGCCGACAGCATGTCGCCAGTGAGAAGCATCTCCATCGCGTGCTTGCGCGCGACATCGCGCGACAGCGCCACCATCGGGGTCGAGCAGAACAGCCCGATGTTGACGCCCGGCGTGCAAAACCCGGCCCCCGATGAGGCAACCGCGAGGTCGCAGGTGGCCACCAGCTGACATCCGGCTGCGGTCGCTGCGCCTTGCACGGCGGCGATCACCGGCTGCGGCAGCCGCACGATCGCCAGCATGACGGCGCAGCAGCGCTCCATCAGCGCCTCGAAATAGGCCTTGCCGCCGTCCGGATCCGACCGCCGCGCGAGGAGCTCCCGCATGTCGTGGCCGGCGCAAAACGCCGGTCCGTTGGCGGCGAGCACGACCGCGCGGACCGCGCGGTCGTCGGCAATCGCCGCGACTTCGCTCGTGAGGGCGGCCAGCAGCTCTTCCGACAGACTGTTGCGGGCCTGCGGGCGGTTGAGCGTCAGCATCGCGACCGGCCCGTTGAGCTCGCGCAGAAGCACCGCATTGGCGTGAGAGCTGCGAACAGGGGCTTGCATCGGCACCGGCCTTTCGGGGCTAATGTAGTCTCGAACCTAGGGATGCTCCACCGGGCGTCATGCCGGAAAGCGAGGAGGGGTGCGGCCATCAACCTTGAGCGTGGCGGATCTGGAACGCCGGCTGTCGGCCGAATTTCCGGGCAGCTTCAACCGGGACAGCGGGGTCGCAATCCTCGAGGCGTGGCACGGCGGCTGCCGGGTCCGACTCGGCTATTCGACGGCATCGCTGCGGCCCGGCGGCACCATTTCCGGCGTCACCATGATGATGCTGACGGACCTGACGATGTATGTCGCGGTCCTGGCGTCGATCGGCTGGAAGCCGCTGGCGGTGACGACCAACCTCAACATCAATTTCCTGCGCAAGGCACCGCCGGCGGCGCTCCTCGCGCACTGCCGGCTGATCAAGCTCGGCCGGCGGCTCGCGGTCGGGGACGTGAGCATCCATTCGGAGGACGGCGACGACCTTATCGCGCACGCGACTTCGACTTACTCAATCCGACCAGACTGATGGTGCTATAGTACTGTAATCATAATAATTTGATCTGACTACATATTATTCACGGTCGGTCGTTGACCCGAGGCGAGCGCCGGTATAGAAGCCCGGCCAATGCGCGCCCTGCGCGCAAGTGCCGCCGATTTGAAGTTCCTGCAGCGGTAGCGGCAAACTCGTGAAGGAACTTCAAATCGATAAGCGGCACGAGAAACATAATTCGCTGGTGCCCCTTTGCTTCCGAAGTTCGTGTCAGAGATTGCCGCAACGCATCACGAACTTCGGAACCGGGGCGCTAGCCAAATTCCGGATCAAACCGATGAGCACTTATTCGGCCAAGCCCGCCGAGGTGGAGAAGAAGTGGGTCGTGATCGACGCCAACGGTCTGGTGGTCGGCCGGCTCGCGTCAATCGTCGCCCTGCGGCTGCGCGGCAAGCACAAGCCGACTTTCACCCCGCACGTGGACTGCGGCGACAACGTCATCATCATCAACGCCGCCAAGGCCGTGCTGACCGGACGCAAGCTCGAGAAGAAGGTCTATTACCACCACACCGGCTTCATCGGCGGCATCAAGGAACGCACCGCGAAATCGATCATGGAGGGGCGCTTCCCGGAGCGCGTGGTCGAGAAGGCGGTGCAGCGCATGCTGCCGCGCGGCCCGCTCGGCCGCCAGCAGTTCGGCAACCTGCGGGTCTATCCCGGCGCTGAGCATCCGCATGCCGCGCAAAATCCCGAACCGATCGATATCGCGGCGATGAACCGCAAGAACACCAGGAGCTCCTGATCATGGCCGAGACCATTCAATCGCTCGACCAGCTTGCCACGCTCAAGCCGGCGACGCCCGAGGCGCCGAAATATGTTCAGAAGCTCGACAAGCAGGGGCGTGCCTATGCGACCGGCAAGCGCAAGGACGCGGTCGCACGCGTGTGGATCCAGCCCGGCGCCGGCAAGATCCTGATCAATGAGACCGCGATCGAGACGTACTTCGCGCGTCCGGTGTTGCGCATGTTGATTCAGCAGCCACTCGTCTCGTCGAACCGCAATGGCCAGTACGACGTGGTGTGCACCGTGTCCGGCGGGGGCCTCTCCGGCCAGGCGGGCGCCGTGCGCCACGGCCTGTCCAAGGCGTTGACCAACTTCGAGCCTGATCTGCGCAGCGTGCTCAAGCGCGGCGGCTTCCTCACGCGCGACTCGCGCGTCGTCGAACGCAAGAAGTACGGCAAGGCCAAGGCTCGGCGTTCGTTCCAGTTCTCGAAGCGCTAAACACGCCCGTTCGATTGGCGCGCCGCACCCGCTCGCGCGAGTGCGGCGTTGCTTGTTCGAACGCACGAAGAGCGGCGCGCGCGGTTAGTGTTCTGCTAACCGAGCACGCGGAAATTACCTCCACTATTTAAGCGTCCATTCAGCATTCCGGTCGATGCTCTGGCGAGACAACCAGAGGATTGGTCATGGTTAACGAGCGGCTGGCGCTCCCCGCGGCACCGACCGGCGCGCGCGCGGGCGCAGCGATACACGAGCTGCCCGTGAGCGGGCACGCCGAACTTCCCGAGCTTTTCGCACCTTCGATCGCTGCGGCGCCCGGCGGCGACCGCCGCGCAAAGCACCCCGAGACATTGGCCTTCGACGACGTCGGCATTCCAATTCCCGAGCAGGCACCAAGCTGGGCGCACGAGCGCAGCGCTGGTGCGTTTTCATCCGATCCTGCCGGCGAATTCTCCTGGCGCGAACAGGGAAACCAGACGTTCGACGCGGTGAAAGTGACCAAGAGTTCCGGCAGCTTCTACCGGCGGGCGGGCCAGCGCATGTGCGCGGCGCTGCTCACCGGAGCGCTGCTCGGCACATTCGGGCTCGGATGGGTGGGCGGCTCGGCGTCGTATCGCCTGCTCGCCCCGAACCCGGCATTGTCGCCGCTGAAGCAACGCTCAAACGCCACCGCCCGCGCCGACAGCAGGACCGACGTTGGCCGCGACGCGATGCCGAGCGTGCGCAAGCTGTCTGCGTCGATCGCAAGCAAGCCCGAACACGTCGTCGCGCTGCAAAGCGGGTTGCGAAACCTGCCGCGGCTGATGCCGGTGCCGGAGACACGGCCGATGACCATCGACGGGTGGACGGTGCGGGACGTGTCGGGCAGCACCGCCGCGCTCGAAGGGCCCGACGGAACCTGGCGCGCCGCGCGCGGCGACATCGTGCCGGGGCTCGGACGGGTCGAGTCGATCGTGCGCTGGGGCAACTACTGGGTGGTGTCGACGAGCCGCGGCCTGGTCGCCAGCGACTAGGGTTGGCGTGAGCCCGCCGTTCGGCCGAAAGAGCATGAGTACCAGCGCGATTTGATCCTCGACTTTCTGTATCCCGGGGCATACTTTCCTATTGCGGTTCGCCTCGGGGGCCGCGTGCGCGGGAACGCTCTGGATCTCGCGGTCCATTGCCATCAAGAGCTTGGCACGCGCTCGGCTCGTCGTCGCAGCCGACGCACCAACTCCTTTAGCGCGACATCGAAGCAAAATGCAGCACGACTCCGGTGAGCCAATTGCCATTTCCGCACAGGCGGAACATTTGGCGAATGTTGTCATGCTGTCCTACGAGCCGATGCTCGTGTGGAATCTTCTCGGCCCAATCGCGGTTTGGAATGCTGGCGCCGAACGACTTTACGGATTTGCGTCGAACGAGGCGGTCGGGCGCAACAGCCACGCTTTGCTGCAAACCAAATTTCCAATTGAACTCACCGATCTTGTTTCAAGGCTTCGGAATCAACGTTATTGGTCGGGGGAGCTGCGCCATATCTGCAAAGACGGTCGCGAAGTCATCGTAGACAGCCGAATGCAGTTGCTCGGTAACGACATCGTACTCGAGGTCAATCGAGACGTTACGGAGCTGAAGGCGCTCACCGCACAGCAAGAAAAACTGGCTCGAGATCTATCAGCCGCGGCCATCAAATTCGAAGCCATTTTCAACCAAACAGGTATTTTCGCGGGCATCATGGACCTGCGGGGTTTCCTGCAGGAGGCAAACAACTTGTCGCTGGAATTGTGCGGGTACACGCGAGAGCAGGTGCTCTACCGGCCGTTCTGGGATACGCCCTGGTGGCGTGGGTCGGAAGAGATGAAGGCCAGGATTCGTTTCGCCACCGATCAAGCTGCCTCAGGCTCCGTTTTTCGCGAAGAGCTTCGATACTGGTTGGCGGATGGCACCGAACGCCTGGTGGATTTCGCGATGTATCCGATCCGCGATCAATCGGGCGCGGTAAAGTTCCTGCATCCGACCGGGATCGACATCACCGAGCGCAAGCAAGCCGAGCGGACGCTGCGTGAAAATGAGCAGCAGTTGGGCGCGCTGGCATCAATCGTCGAGTCCAGCGACGACGCGATCGTGGGCAAGAGCCTCGATGGCATCATCAAAAGCTGGAACCGGGGAGCGGAATGCATCTTCGGTTACACGGCCGAAGAGGCAATCGGCCAACCGATCACGATTGTCATTCCGGAAGACCGGCTCGACGAAGAACGAACGATACTGAATCGAATAAGGCGCGGAGAGCGTATCGAACATTTTGAAACCGTCCGGCGGCGCAAGCATGGTAGTTTGATTGCAATTTCGTTGACGGTATCTCCGATCAAGGATGCCGGAGGCAAGGTCATAGGGGCATCGAAAATCGCTCGAGATATCACCGAGCAAAAGCGGACCAGGAGCAGATCGCTGCCCTCGCCCGGGAAGCCGAACACCGGAGCAGGAATTTGCTGGCGATCGTACAGGCGACCGTCCATCTTTCTCAGTCGGACACGCCGAACGGTCTAAAGCTGGCAATTGAAGGACGCATCCATGCGCTCGCGAACGTTCACTCGCTGTTCGTGCGGTCGCGCTGGGTAGGTGCGGAGCTGTCGACCATCGCAACACAAGAGCTCGCGCCCTACGTTCAGCGCAACGAGGCGCGTGCGCGAATTGAAGGACCGCCAGTGCTGCTTGAACCCGGAACCGCTCAGGCGGTTGCCGTTGTGCTCCATGAGCTGGCGACCAATGCCGCCAAGTATGGGGCGCTGTCCCGCGATGAAGGCCGGATTGAGCTCAAATGGTCGCATGCGGCCGACGGAATTCTTGCGCTGCGCTGGATCGAGGTGGGAGGTCCACCCGTAAAGTCGCCCACGCGCCGGGGGTTTGGCAGCCGGCTCATTGAACGCATGATTGGCGACCTCAAGGGGAAGACGCAATTCGAGTGGCGCGCAGACGGACTTGTTTGCGAAATAAGCCTTCGCGCGTAAACGCGGGGCGCTCAAAGCGCCGGAATAAACGTGCGTCGCCGCGCTCAAGCCATCCCGCCGAAAAGGAAAGGGCGCCCGCAGGCGCCCCGAGGTGGATCGCGATCCGCGATCTGGCAGGAAGCTCTACGTCCTTTTCCGCAACATGCTCACGCCGAATAGTACATCTCGAATTCGACCGGATGCGGGGTGTGCTCGAACCGGATCACTTCGGTCATCTTCAGATCGATATAGCTGTCGATGAAGTCCTGATCGAACACGCCGCCGGCAAGCAGGAAGCCGTGATCCTTCTTGAGCTCCTCGAGCGCCTGCCGCAGCGACCCGCACACTGTGGGGATCATCGCCAGCTCCTTGGGCGGCAGATCGTAGAGGTCCTTGTCGATCGCCTCGCCCGGATCCAGCTTGTTCTTGATGCCATCGAGGCCCGCCATCAGCATGGCCGAAAAGGCGAGATATGGGTTGGCGAGTGGATCGGGGAAACGCACTTCCACGCGCTTGGCCTTCGGGTTGGTCGTATACGGAATGCGGCAGGACGCCGAGCGGTTGCGGGCCGAATAGGCCAACAATACCGGCGCTTCGAATCCCGGGACCAAACGTTTGTAGGAGTTTGTCGTCGGATTGGTGAAGGCGTTGATTGACTTAGCGTGGGTGATGATGCCGGCGATGTAGGACAGGCACGTCTCCGACAGGTCAGCATACTTGTTGCCCGCAAACACCGGCTTGCCGTCCTTCCAGATCGATTGGTGGCAGTGCATGCCGGAGCCGTTGTCGCCGTAGATCGGCTTGGGCATGAAGGTTGCGGTCTTGCCGTAGATCTGGGCGACCTGGGTGATG
>DATIPA010000078.1:0-19786 GCA_035472475.1 Xanthobacteraceae bacterium
CTTGCTCGCCGCCGCCGATGGCAGCCTTGGCGTTCGGTTGACGGAAAGCTTTGCGATGTGGCCGGGCGCCGCCGTGTGCGGGCTCTATTTCAGCCATCCGGACGCGCGTTACTTCGGGGTCGGCAAGATCGAGCGCGACCAAGTGGAGGACTACGCGCGCCGCAAGGGCTGGAGCTTCGCCGAGGGCGAGCGCTGGCTCGCGCCGATCCTCAATTACGTGCCGGAGCCCGAGCGGGTCGCGGAGAGTGTAGCGGCGTGATGCGCCGCGCCTCCGGCGGTTACTTCGTTCCCGAATCCTTCGCCATCTGTGCCAAAGCCTCCTGCACCGTCGTCATGAACTGGGTGGGGAAGATGATGGTCGAGTTCTTTTCAGTGGCGATCTCCGCCATAGTCTGCAGCGTGCGCAGCTGAAGCGCGACCGGGTGCTGCGCGATGATGTCGGCGGCCTGTCCGAGCTTGACGGAAGCCTGATACTCGCCTTCGGCGGCGACGATCTTGGCGCGCCGTTCCCGCTCGGCTTCGGCTTCCTTGGCCATGGCCCGCTGCATGTTCTCCGGCAACTGGATGTCCTTGATCTCGACCGCCGTGACCTGCGTGCCCCAGGGTTCGGTGTGCCGGTCGATCACGTTCTTGATTTCCTCGTTGATGCTCGAGGTGTCCGACAGCAATTGATCGAGGCTGAAGCGCCCAACAACGTTGCGCACGGTAGTCTGGCTGATCTGATTGATCGCGTTGTAGACGTTCTCGATCGCGATCACCGCCTTCTCCGGATCGGTGATGTGATAGTAGGCGACCGCCGCGATATCGATGGACACGTTGTCCTTGGTGATGATCCGCTGCGAAGGGATCTGCATGGTGACGGTGCGCAGCGACACGCGCACCATCGATTGGAGTGGAACGAATATGAAAGTCAGACCCGGTCCGCGGACGCCTTCAAATCGGCCGAGAAAAAACACGACACCGCGCTCGTATTGTCGCAGCACGCGGAAGGAGCCGAGAATATAGAGGACAATCGCAATGCCGATAATGAGACTGGTCATGGCGTTTCCATTTGGTTGTCGCGCCGGACGAGAGGCCGTCCCTGTCAACGGTGATTTTCCATATTTACTGGCTGAAGGACAGGGCTAAGCTGGCGCGCCGCTCTCTTTCGTCGCGAGCAGTGAGGTGAACCATGTTGTCACGCCGCAAGCTGCTGACGTTATCCGCGGGCGCTGCTTTGGCGGCGCCCGGGATCGTCACGACAGCATGGAGCGAAGAAAACTGGCCGACGCGCGAAATCCGCGCGATCTGCATGTTCCCACCCGGCACCGGTGCCGACATCTATGTTCGCTTCTTCGCCCGCAAACTGCAGGATGCGACCGGCAAGACAGTTCTCGTCGAGAACAAGGTCGGCGCCTTCGGCAACATCGCCAACGAGTACGTCGCGCGCGCAAAGCCTGACGGCTATACGATCTACATCGCGCCGACCAACCTGCTAGCAATCGCGCCGCACCTCTACACCAAGCTCTCGTACGATCCACTGAACGATTTCGAGACGGTCACGACCTTGTTCAAGCTGCCGTTCATTCTGATCGTACCCGGCGACAGCCCGTTCAAGAGCGTGGCCGATCTCACGGCCTATCTGAGGGAGCGGGGCGACCGGGCTTCGTATGCGTCGGTTTCGACCGTCAGTCTCGTTTCCGCCGAACTGTTCAAGGCGCAGTTCGGTCTCAAGACCGTCGAGGTCAAATACAAGGAGTCGAGCGCCGCGCTCGCCGACCTGTGGGGCGGCAACGTCGTGTTCCTTTATCTTGATCCTGCCGGCAGCGCTGCTCATATCGCAGCCGGTAAGCTCCGACCCTTGGCCGTGACAACGGCGCAACGCGTCGAGGCCCTCAAGGACATTCCGGGCTCAGCCGAAGTCGGCATCATGAACTCGGATGTGTTTTCGTGGTGGTCCGTGCATACGCCCAGGGGCGTGCCCCAGCCGATTCTCGACAAGCTGGAGTGGATCTTCAATCAAATCACCGTAGACCCGGACACCAAGTCATTCCTGACGAAAACCGGCTCCGACGTTTTCCCCGGCAATGCCAAGCTCGCCCGCGAGTTGTTGGTCAAAGGGGTTAAGGATTGGGGCGGTTACGTCAAGCTCGCGAAGATAGAGCCATTGTCGTGATCGCAGCCGGAATCGTCGGGCTCGGCTGGTGGGGGCGGATCATCACCGCGACACTGGCGGACAGCCGCAACGTCCGGCTCGTCGCGGCGGCGGATGTGAACCTGGACGCGGAAACATTTGCCGGCGCGCACGGTCTCACGTTTACCACTGACTTCAACCAACTGATCGCGGACCCCGGCATCGACGCGGTTATCCTGTGCACGCCGCACACCCTGCATTGCGATCAGATCGTGCGCGCCGCCGCGGCGGGCAAACACGTGTTCTGCGAAAAGCCGCTTGCGCTGACCCGCGCCGACGCGGTGCGCGCGATGGAGGCGTGTAACGCGGCGGGCGTCGTGCTCGGGGTCGGTCACGAACGGCGGTTTGAGCCGCCGACCCTCGATCTGCGCCGGCGCGTCGAAACGGGGGAACTTGGGACGCTGCTGCAGATCGAGGCGAACTTCAGCCAAGACAAGTTTCTGACGCTTCCGGCCGGCAACTGGCGGCTGTCGGAGCGCGACGCTCCGGCCGGACCGATGACCGCGACCGGCATTCATCTCCTGGACCTCGGCATCAGCTTTCTGGGCCGGCCCACGACGGCGCTCGCGCGGGTGAGCGCGCTGAGCGGCAAGCTGCCGAACGGTGATACGCTGGCCGCGCTGGTCAGCTTCGAGCACGGCACCAATCTGATGATCAGCGCCATTCTGGCGACGCCCTTCGAAGGGCGGTTCGCGGTCTATGGCACCCGCGGATGGATCGAGATCCGTGACAAGAGCCACCCCGAGCATCCCACTGGTTGGACGGTGATCCGACAATTTGCTGGCCGCGACCGCGAGGTCGCGGATTACGCGCCGCTGTCCGGCGTTCGCAACAACCTTGAGGCATTCGCGAAGGCCGCTGCCGGCGGGTCCGCTTATCCGATGCCGCAGCAGCAGATGATCGACAACATCGCGGCGCTCGAGGCGATCTTCAAATCGGCCAAGAGCGGAACAATCGTCGCGGTGGAGCGCTAACGCTGCGTTGCCGCTGGTGTCCCGATTCCGAAGTTCGCCATACCTTGCAGCACGTCCGACGCGAACTTCGGAATCGAAAGGACACTAGCAACTCTATGATTTCTAGTCCCCTTTGAACCCGAAGTTCGCATTCCGACTGGCGGCACAGAGTGCGCGAGCTTCGGGTTCGTGGCACTGGGCCGTGTACTTATAAGTCGACCAAGATCAATCTTGTCGAGCGGCCGCAGTCTCTTACCGCTTTGCATTGGGTACGCGAAATCCCGGTAATTCCGTGGAACCGCGCGTGGCCCTTGCGCGTCTGCATACGGGCCGATCCAAGTTTTGGCGGCGCGGAGCCTACGGGTAGGCCTTACTAACGAACACAATACGAAAACCGGACAGGCTCTGTTTCGACGCTGACCCTGCCGGGGATGCTCGACCGGCAGCAGCCAGCTCTACGGTACGGATGACCTTTGGCTGGGCACTGGTCAGGCTCAAAACAACAACTGGGTCCAGAACAATAAGCGACAACTAGCTCCAGAATAATAGACAACAATCAGGGCTATCACGCCGCTCCGCACGGAGCTGGCAGGGAGAGGGCGACATGGAAATCAAACTCGGCAACGACAACAATCTTTCGGTGTCTGACGATAACAGCATCGGTGACACGATAATCCTTGGCAACGGCAACGGTGACGCTGTGAGCGCCAACTTCAGCAACTTCGACATAATCACGCTCGGCAACGGCGCCCATGACACGGTGAACGCCTTCTTCAACCAAAACGACACAATCGTCCTCGGCAATGGCGACGGTGACAGGGTGAGTGCAGACGGCAGCAGCTTCGACACCATTACCCTTGGCAACGGCGACGGTGACACGGTGGGGCTTTCCGGAGGCGGCAACAACATAATCACCCTCGGCAACGGCAATAATGACATCGTGAGCGCCTGGGGCTACGCCTACATAATCACCCTCGGCAACGGCAACAATGACATGGTGACCGCTCCCTTCAGCAGCGGCGACACAATCACCCTCGGCCGCGGCGACGGTGACCTGGTGACCGCTGACCACAGCGGCTTCGACACGATAATCCTTGGCAATGGCGACGGTGACGCCGTGAGCGCCAACTTCAGCAACTTCGACATAATCACCTTCGGCAACGGCCACGGTGACACGGTGAGCGCCATCGGCAGCAGCTTCGACAGAATTACCCTCGGCAATGGCGACGGTGACGCGGTGAACGCCGGCGACACGGAGGTGGTCGCCACGGGCTTCGACGGCAACACCGTCACTCTCGGCAATGGCGACGGGGACACGGTGAGCATCGGGGGGCATCCGCTTTCCGGAGCCAACGCCAACAACGTAATCACCCTCGGCAATGGTGACGGCGACACGGTCTTCGGCTCGAACTTCTTCACCGGCAACACAATCACCCTCGGCAATGGCGACGGTGACGTGGTGGGCATCAGTGACACCGGGGCTGGAGTCGGAGCCAATATAGTCACCCTCGGCAACGGCGCCCACGACAGGGTGGGCGCCTTCTTCAGTCTCAACGACACAGTCACCCTCGGCAATGGCGACGGTGACGCCGTGAGCGCCACCTTCACCCAACGCGACACAATCACACTCGGCAATGGGGACGGTGACACGGTCAACGGCGCGGAGTTCGGCGGCAACACAGTTACTCTCGGCAATGGCGACGGTGACACGGTAAGTATCGGGGGGCGTATGGGAACCGCCGGCAACACAATCACCCTCGGCAACGGCGACGGTGACACGGTGAGCGTCCAAGGAGGGCCTCCCGGAACCGCCGGCAACACAATCGCCCTCGGCAATGGCGACGGTGACACGGTGAACGCCTCGGGCGCTCGCGACGCGATCACCCTCGGGAATGGCAGCAATGACATGGTGATAATGCAGGCCGGCTTCCCCGGCGGGAATACCACGATCACACTCGGCAACGGCAACGGCGACGTGGTGAACGACTTCTATACGGAACAAGATGTGTTGAATAACGCGATATCGGTCGGCAACGGCAACGATACGATTCATGTTGGACGCGGTGACACGGTAACGGTCGGCACCGGTCACGATAGCTTTGTATTTGACCAGACGGCGCCGGGTTTCATCGGCGCGGTCACGATCAATCACTTCGATCCGGGCAAGGACGTCATCACTCTCTCAAGTCAATTGACGACTGCCGTCAGCGCTCACGACAATAGCCAGGGGAACGCGGTGATCACCGTCGACAATAGCGGCGATACAATAACCATGGCGGGCGTGCACGCGTCCGCGCTGCATCCGAGTGACTTTATCATCGTGTGACTGCAACACCCACACACTTGGCGCAGCACGAACAGTCGGTGTCGTTGACGGTCGCCGCCGACTGGACCGCCCGGGCGACGGAGCCTACCCAAGGCACCCAGGGGACGCACAGACCAAGTCGTGTCCTAGCGCTTTCGCAGAGTTGCAGGTTGACGACGTTTCTCGTTATCGACGTAATGAGCTATGGCCGGGCTCCCGGCCACCCACGTCTTCGCGGCGACTGTTTTAATTGAAGGCGTGGATGCCCGCGCAGGCAGTTTACGCAGCCTGCGCAATCGTCAGTTGCCACAGTCGACCGAACGCCCGTCAATTCGGCAACGGCCGAACGGCTGGCCGTGCGTACCGTAGTCCGTGATGGTCCATTGGCCGTCTGTCGCGTTCGGCGTGCGCTCAAGCATGGAAAAGCCAAAGGTACGCGGTTTGGCGAGGCCGGCCTTGATGTGCATGCCATTCACCACGAGGCCGACCGGATTGGTCGGCGCATACGGCGACAGCAGGTCGCCCCCGTGGCCGGAGACGATTGTCACTGGAATGTCTTCCACGTAGGCGTCGACTTCGAACTTGTGTTGGTGCCCGTTGAGCATCAGCTGCACGTTGGCCGGGATATTGCCTTTGGCCGCCAGCGCCAGCGTCTTGTTGTCGCCGCCGGACTTCTCGGGCACTTCGGTTCCGTCGGTCGACCAGATCACGCGATGGAACGCGAGCCACACGATGCCGCTCGGTACCAGCCTGGCGACCGATTTGAACTGCTCGCGATAACGCGCCGCCTCCCGTTCGTCGGCCTTGTCCTCGCGCGCTGTCGCAGTGTCCATGACCACGACGAAATCCCGCCGATGTCGGCGACGAATGGTTCGGCTGTGGTGAGGCAGCCATCGCGCCCGGCTTTCGGTTCGAATGGATAGGGATCGAGCGTGCGAACCCAGCCTATGCCACCGCGCCCGCACTTCTCGTGATTGCCGCGCACGAAGACCCAGGGAGCCGTCTCGAGCAGCAGGCGGGCCGGCGAGAAGAAATCGGCGCGCCATGACGCCCAAGTGTCGCCAAACGGGCTGCCGGCGCAGCCAAGATTGCCGGCTGGGCACGCGGTCTCGCGATAGTAGAAATCCCCGACGTGAATGACGAGGTCGGGCCGTAATGTCGATGCGACGTCGGCGCCGACCTGGAACGGCCACAGGACTGAATCATTGCACGCCTGATTGAACGAGTCCTTGAGACGGCAACCGGTGTCGCCGATCAGCAGAACACGTGTCGGTCGCGCGACCGGCCGCGGCACCGGAACGCGGTCGATGGTTACGACCTTCGCGCCTGGTGTGATCGGCAGCGAACAGACCTGGATGGGGAAATCCCCACCGGGCGCGGATCGCGTGCGCATCGGCACGGCGACGCTGTCGATCGTTGCCGCCGGGCACTGCGCCTTGTCGGTGATGGCGCGCGCCTCGAGGCCACCCGGAACATATTGGACCCAGCGGGCATCCTCGGCTCCTGCGGCAGCGGTCGATATCGTCACGGTCAATATGCCGAACACAACGGCGCGCGTGGTCCGATGCATGAACTTCCCCAAGCCATTTGCAATTTTGCGCGCAGACAAGCACGGCGCACTGGCGCACCGCAATCACAATCACGGCTTAGCTAGAATGTTGCCAAACTGCCGCGCGCCCGCGCTACCAGGCGAGCCACGGCCAAACCGGGATTAGGCGGCCTTGGGGCCTTCGGGTTCGAAGTTGAGCGCGACGCCGTTGATGCAATAGCGCAGATGGGTGGGCGGAGGGCCGTCATCGAACACGTGCCCGAGATGACTGCCGCAACGGCTGCAATGAGCCTCAGTGCGCACCATGCCGTAGGTACGGTCCTGCGACGTTTCAACCGAACCAGGGACTGGGTCGTTGAAACTCGGCCAACCGGTTCCGCTCTCGAATTTCTTCATCGATTTGAACAGCGGTTGGCCGCAGCCCGCGCAACTGAACGTTCCGCTGCGCTTCTCATAGTTCAACGCGCAGCTTCCCGGCCGCTCCGTCCCGTGTCCGCGCATGATGTGGTACTGCTCTGATGTAAGCAGGCGCCGCCACTCGGCGTCGGTGTGGGTCACCGGAAATTGTTTGTTCTGCACGTTCTCCTCCTGCGCGAAGATCAGTTGGTGTTGCTCGCGGTTACCAGCACCGGCGTCGGGCGGTAGCGGTTGGGGAACAGCCGCTTCAGGTTCTCGATCTTGGGCAAGTCATTATAGACGATGTAAAGATTGTTGGTGTGGAGCGTCGCGTAGTCCTGGTGATAGGCCTCGGCCGGGTAGAACGCGGTCAGCGCGCCAACCTTTGTCACGATCGGTTGCTTGAACGCGCCGGCATGATCGAGTTGCGCGATATAGGCTGTTGCGATCTTTGCTTGCGCGTCGTTCGTCGTGAAGATCTGCGACCGGTATTGCGGCCCTTCGTCCGGTCCCTGCCGGTCGAGTTCGGTCGGATCGTGGGCAACCGAGAAATAGATCTGCAAGATCGTCCCATAGCTGATCACGCTGGGATCGAAGGTGACCTCGACCGATTCCGCGTGTCCGGTCCGACCGGAGCTGACGGTCTCGTAGTTGGCGCTCTCCTTCGAGCCGCCCGCGTAGCCTGACACAGCTTTGGTGACGCCCTTGGTGTGCTGGAACACGGCCTGCACCCCCCAGAAGCATCCGCCGGCAAGCACGGCTGTCTGCAATCCGCCTGCCTGCGCGGCGGGTTGGTCCACGGCCGGCGAAGGCAGCGCGTTTGCAGATTCCGCCTGTGCCGCCGGCGCCATGATCAGGCGGCCAATGCCGATCAACGCAATCGCGGCAGCGACCACGAGCAACAAATTTCGCCGAATCATCATGTTTCCTCCTCCTGGCCTTGCGGCTCGACTGTCGCCACCAAGATAGGGAGCCTGGGGAGCAGCCGCCAATAACAAAGTTTCACAGCAGCTTGATGCTCGCGCCCCGGTCCGCGCCCTTGCCGGTCCGGCTTGACTAGGCTTCGATGGCGAGGCGTCGGGGCTTAGCCAATGCGTTCATTCAAAGCTGTCCGGGCCCGCGCCGCCAAGCGCAAGGGCGGCGACGCGGCACTCGCCGCCCTGCTGCCGAAAGTGGTGGCGCCAAAGACGCTGGCCAAGCTGCCGGACAACCAGGCCCTGGCCGAGATGGCGAAGCGCATCTTTTCGGCCGGCTTTGTGTGGCGGGTGATCGAGGCCAAATGGCCGGGTTTCGAGGAAGCGTTCCTTGGCTTTGCGCCGGAGAAGCTCAATTTTCGGCCCGACGAGTTCTGGGAGGGTCTTGCCCGCGACCAGCGTATCGTGCGCAACCCACAGAAAATCAAGGCAATCCGCCATAACGCCGGATTTGTCGTCGACATTGCGCGCCAGCACGGCAGTTTCGGCAAGTTTCTGGCTGATTGGCCCGGCACCGATCAGATCGGCCTGCTCGATTTCCTGGGCAAGCACGATTCCCGGCTGGGCGGGCGCACCGGTCAGTACTTCCTGCGGTTCGTCGGCAAGGACAGCTTCATCACCTCGCATGACGTTGTTGCGTGCCTGCGCGACGCCGGATTGGACATTTCGGACGAACCGAGCTCCAAGAAAGAGCTGAGGAAAATCCAGGACCAGTTCAACGCCTGGGCGCAGGAAACCGGTCTGCCGTTCACTCATCTGTCCCGCATCTGCGCCATGTCGCTTGGCGAAAATTACGATGCCGCGACCTTGCGCAGACGGGCTAGCGCCGAGGACGATTAAGGCCGGTCGAACCGGCGGGGCTTCGACGCAGGCGGCGTTGTGGCAAGAAGGCGCCGGTCGGGCAAAATCGGCACGAGGGGCGCCCGAAAGCCGCAAACGCTGGTCCGTTGGCGGGCGGTCTATGCCATTAATGGGCGCAAAAGACCCTGGGCTGGCCGGGAATTTATTGAAACTTCAAGGAGTCGGGTTTGGGGGATCGAGACGGGCGTCTCGTTCGCAACGCGGGTTGGGGGCGATCGTGCGGGCGTTGCTTGTGGGTGGAGTTGCGCTGGTTGCGCTCGGGTGCAGCGAGCCGGTTCGCTGCGCCGAATTGACCGCGCCCGCGACCGCCCGGGGCAATGCGAACGCCGTTGACTGGAGTGGATTCTACCTGGGGGGGCATATGGGCTACGCCTGGGGGCGATCCAATTTCACCGCGACATCAATTGGCCCGGTTGCCCCGCCGTTCCCTGGCTCGCTCGACTTCTCCGCACTGCCCAGCGGGTGGACCGGGGCCGGCAGCTACTTTGCCGGACTTCAGGCCGGCTACAACCTGATGCTCCCGTCCCGGCTCGTCGTCGGGGTCGAGGCCGACGCGCTGTTTCCGAGCTTGGTCGCCGGCGGGCAAGCGATCCGGACGGTGCGGCCGCGCGATGCCGGCTTTGACGAAGATATGCTGATCGCGGGAACCGTGCGCGGACGTCTCGGCTACGCCTTCGGCAACTGGCTGCCTTACGCGACCGCCGGATTCGCCTGGACCTTCGATCGCGCAACCTGGACGGAGTTCCAACGCGACGGGGCGCACACGGCGGAGCGCGAGCTGCTATGGCGGTTCGGCTGGACACTTGGCGCCGGCGTCGAGTTTCCGTTCGCCCCGAACTGGACGGCGCGTGCGGAATATCTGTTCGCCGCATACGACGGCCATGGTGCGACTTTTCCGGGCGCGGCCGAGCACGTCCAAATGTCGAACCTCAGCACATCCGAGGTGCGGGTTGGGCTGAATTATCGGTTGCCGAGCGACGGCGCGCGATCGAGTGCCACCACGAGCGACACCCTTGCTCCGGACCTGGGCGAGAATTTCGCAATCCACGCGCAAACGACGTACATCAGCCAGTACGCGTTTCCGTTTCGCAATCCTTACGAGGGACGCAACAGCCTCGCGTCGAACTCCGGGCGCGAAGGATGGGACGTCACGCTCTACGCGGGCTTTCGGCCGTGGCAGGGTGCGGAGATCTGGATCAATCCGGAGATCGACCAGGGTTTCGCGCTCAGCGACTTTCACGGCGTTGCGGGATTTGTGAACAACGACCCGAGTAAGGGGGCGAGTTATCCGTTCGCGCGCATTCAGCGGGCGTTCTTCCAGCAGACCATTAATCTCGGCGGCGAGATCCAAAAAGTCGAGGCTGATCTCAATCAGTTTGCGGCGACGGAGACTGCCAACCGGCTGGTGATCACCGCCGGCAAATTCGCTGTCGGCGACATCTTCGACCTCAACAAATACGCGCAGGACGCCCGCACCGATTTCATGAACCTGGCGGTGGTTAGCACCGGAACCTTCGACTACGCGGCAGACACGTTCGGCTACACGTATGGCGCCGCCGCCGAATGGTACCAAGGCCCCTGGACGCTGCGAGGGGCCTACTTCGACCTGTCCCGGATCTCGGCCGGAGAGGAACTGGATCCCGGGTTCCGCCAGTTCCAATGGGTCGGCGAAATCGAGCACCGCCACGAGCTCCTCGGACAGCCGGGCAAGATCCTGGTCACGGCCTTTTTCAGCCGCGGCCGTTTCGGCACCTACAACGACGCGGTTTCATTGGCGCAGTTGACGGGCCTGCCTGCGAGCGTCGCGCTGGTGGCACGACCCAACAGCCGCAGCGGCATCAGCGCGAATCTGGAGCAACAGCTCACGCCCGATTTGGGCTTTTTTGCACGCGCCGGAATGGCCAACGGGAACGTGCAGGACTACGAGATCACCGACATCGACCGGACGGCTGCGGTTGGGCTCTCGCAGTCGGGCAAACCGTGGGGCCGCCCGCACGACACGCTCGGCCTCGCCGGCGCCGTCAATAACATCAGCAGCGCGCATCAGGCTTATTTCAACGCCGGCGGCCTCGGTGTCGTGATCGGCGACGGCATGCTTCCGCATCCCGGCCTCGAGCAAATCATCGAAACCTATTACCGCTATGAACTGTCCTCGCTCTGGGACGTCACGCTCGACTATCAGTTCGTCAACAATCCAGCCTATAACCGTGATCGCGGACCGGTGTCGGTCGTTGCTCTGCGCCTGCACGCGGATTTCTGAGTCCTGATCAAGAAATCACCCGGGCGGCAGTCACCTCGACCTCGACCTTGAATTCCGGACGCGTGAAGCCCGAGACGATCACCAGCGTGGACGCGAATGCATCACCAGCGACGTAGCGCGACCGCACGGCCCCATAGATCGGGAAATAGGCGCGATCGGTCACAAACGCGTTGAACCGAACGACGTCCGCGAAGGTCATGCCGGCCTCGGTCAGGATCGCTTTGATGTTCTCGAAGCACAGAGCGCACTGCGCTTCGATGTCGTCCGGGACCGTGTCGTTCGCAGCGACGCCGAGTTGCCCAGAGGTGACCAGCAACTGGGCGCCGGGCGGAACCAGCACGGCGTGGCTGTAGCGCGCCAGCGGCGCACGGATTGTGGCGGGGATGATCGGGCGGTTCATGGCTAGTGCCCCGTTTCCGAAGTTCGTGATACATCGCGGCACCCTCTGACACGAACTTCGGAAACAAAGGGGCCTAGCAAGCAAATGATTCTAGTGCCGCTTTTCGACTTGAAGTTCCTTGACGAGCTTGCTGCAACCGCTGCAGGAACTTCAAATCGGCGGCACTAGGCAAGCTCCGCGCGCAGCGTAAACGCCTCGGCGCTCAGGCAGAGGATCTCGAACAGCATCTGCGCGCCCGCAAGCGCGGTGATGCCGGCTGAGTCAAACGGCGGGGATACTTCGACCACGTCGCCGCCGATAATATCGAGACCGCGAAATCCCTGCAGCAGACGCTTTGCCTCGTAGGTCGTGAGCCCGCCTACGACGGGCGTCCCGGTGCCGGGTGCGAACGCGGGATCGAGCCCGTCGATGTCGAAAGTGATGTAGGTCGGACCGGTGCCCACAATCTCGCGGGTCACGTCAACGACTCCGGCGACGCCGAGGTCGTGGAACCGGTTGATGTCGATGATCGTCATGCCGGACTCTCCCGCGAATGTTTCGAGCTCGGCATAGGGATCGCGGATACCGATGTGGACGGTGCGTTTGGGATCAAGCGCTCCCGCGCGCACAGCGTTGAAGAACGGTGATCCGTGGTGAAGCGTGGAACCGGAAATCTGCTCTGCAACGTCGAGGTGGGCGTCGACATGGATGAGCCCCACGGGCCGCGTGGATCCGAGCGCCTGCAGGATCGGGAACGATATCGAATGATCGCCGCCGACCGTGAGCGGAACGACCTTGGCAGCATGCAGCTTGGCGTAGAAATTGCGAACTTCGCCGATGATCGTCTCGAGCTCGAACGCAGCCGCCATGGGAACGTCGCCGATATCGGTGACCCGGCACAGCGCCAGGGGATTTACCTTGGTCAACGGATTGAAATAGAGGACATTGCACGACTGATTGCGCACCTCGCGCGGGCCGTGGCGGGCCCCGGTTCGCTGGGTCAAGCCTGCGTCGATCGGCAGTCCTACGAGTGCGATGTCGGTTGCGGAAAGGCCGGGGTCGTACTTGGTTCGAAAAAAGGTCGCGATGCCCGTATAGGTCTTCATATAGGAGTCGACGGTGCACGACGTGGTTGACTCGATCAGGCTTCGCAGGGCCAGGGGATCCATGATTGTTTGCTCCTCACCGCATGATCGATGCATTGATACCGCGAGGAACAAAGAGTTTCCACGGCGCTTTGTGACACCGGGTTGCCGACGAGCCCCCGATATGCGCTCGGAGCCTATCCATGCCGCGTAACGTCGTCGCGCTGCCGGGTGAGGACCGCTATCGGATCAAAAACGCGCGGGTGCCGGTCGACCTCGCTCCGGAACTTGCGGCTCGCGCGGACGCCGATCGAACCGCACGCTGCGATATCGTCGTTGATGCGGGCCGCATCGCGGCGCTTGCTCCGTCAGGTGCCAGGCCGTTGGCGGACCTGCCGGTGGCTGATCTGGACGGCGGCATCGCGCTGCCACGCTTTGTCGATATGCACACCCATATCGACAAGGGTCACATCTGGGCGCGGCGACCCAATCCCGATGGATCCTTTTTTGGCGCGCGCTCGGCGGCGGCGGCCGACCGCGAGGCCAATTGGCGCGCCGAGGACGTGCGGGCCCGGATGGATTTTTCGCTCCGCTGCGCCTTCGCCCATGGCACAGGGGGGCTGCGCACGCATCTCGACTCCATCGGTCCGCAAACGATGATCTCCTGGCCGGTGTTCGCGGAGATGCGTCAAACCTGGAAGGACCGCATCGCCCTGCAGGCGGTCGCGCTGTTTCCCACCGATCTCGCCGTCGATGACGAACCGCAGTTCCGTGCAATCGTGAACACCGTCGCCCGCCATGGCGGCACGCTCGGCGGCATCACGTTTCTCGGGCAAGCGCCTGGGCCGAAGCTCGAGCTCGCGCTCGACCGTATATTTGGTCTCGCGGCCGCCCATGGTCTCGACATCGACCTGCATGTCGATGAAAGCACGTCGCCGGATGCCCGCAGCCTCGAGCACATCGCGCTCGCGGCGCTACGTCATCGCTTCCCGGGCCGGGTCGTGGTCGGGCATTGCTGCTCGCTGGCGCTCGTACCCGATGCCGAGCTCAAGCGCATCATCGGGCTTCTCGGCGAGGCCGGAATCGCTGTCGTGTCGCTCCCGATGTGCAACATGTACCTGCAGGACCGCAGCCCAGGCCGCACGCCGCGGCTGCGCGGCGTCGCGCCGGTGCTCGAGCTCGAGGCCGGCGGGATCGCGGTTGCGGTTGCGAGCGATAATACCCGGGATCCGTTCTACGCTTATGGCGATCTCGACATGCTGGAGGTGTTTCGCGAGGCGACGCGCATCGCTCAATTGGATCACTCGGACCGGCCGTGGCTGCGCCTCCTCGGCAGCAGCCCCGCCGACATCATCGGCTTTCCCGGGCATGGCCGCATCGCGGCGGGCGGGCCCGCCGACCTGGTGCTGACCCGCGCGCGCACCATCCAGGAACTGATCTCGCGCCCGCAAACCGATCGCGTCGTGGTGGTCGACGGCCGTGCGATCGACTCGACGCCGCCAGATTACCGGGAGCTCGATCGTCTCACCGCCCGATAATTCACGGTCACGCCAGCCGGTCGAGCGAGAAGCGCGTCACGTCCTGCAGCAGCTTGATGAATTGCGCCGCGCGGAATTCGGCCGTCGCCTTGCCCTTCTCGGCGGTGGCGCGCGACGCATCGCCGGCAGCACCCGATTGATGCAGGTCCTGGGCGATCCAGCCGAACGCGGTATGCCCGGTCGGGCGCAGCAGCTCGAATTCGTTCGAGATGCGGATCGTCGCCGGCGCAAAATTGTCGGCCTTGTCCAAGCGCACCAGATCGGGCCGGAAATGCAGCATCAGCGACGTCTCGATATCGCCTGCGTGGATGCCGACCGCGAGTTCCTGGTCGGTATAGAGGCCCTTGGGCTGCCCGAAGCGGCCCCAATGACAGGCCACCACCAGCATCTGCAGCCGCACCCGCAAATCGCGCGCCACGATGCTGATGACGTCGACATTGCCCCCGTGTGAGTTGACCAGGATCAGCTTGCGCAGGCCCGCGCGATGCACGGCTTCGCCGATCTCGATCCAGGAGCGCAGCGCGGTTTCAGCCGAGAGCGTGATGGTCCCGGGCGAGCGCAGGTGCTCGTTCGATTTCCCGATCGCCTGGGTCGGCAGGAACAGGACGGCGAGATCCTGGGGCAACTGCCGAATGGTCTCGGCAATCATGCCTTCCGCAATTGCGGTGTCGGTCGCGACCGGCAGGTGCGGGCCGTGCTGCTCCGTGGCGGCGATCGGCAGCACGGCGATTGTGCTTTCCGGGTCGAGACCGATGAAGTCGTTGGTGTTGAGCTCGTTCCAGAAACGATTGCGCATAGTCTTAGTCCAGCCAGCGCCGCGCTAAAAACGGCTCATCGCGCGTTCCACTTTGTCGATGAACGCGGCGCGCTCCGCGTCAGTCGCCACATTCATGTGGTACAGCGCATAATAATCCACACGCGAGCGCCAGTTTGCAAACCAGGGCAGGTAGCGCGTGACCATCTTACGTGGTGGATCCCCGATCGCGACGGCCCGGATGCGCGGGCGGCCGTAGGTCGCAATTCCGGCAATGCGCCGCAGATTGCCGAGCAGGGGGCGGGAGCGGGCGGGGTTCGACAGATCGAACGCGACCCCAGGCATCATGATGCGATCGAAATAACCCTTGAGCATGGCCGGCATGCCAAAGCTCCAGACCGGAAATTGCACAATCAGCGCTTCGGCGGCGCGCAGCCGCGCGATGTAGTCCGCAAGCCTGGCTTGGTTGCGGGACGTGTCGTGATAGTCGCGCCGCTCCGCCTCCCACATGACCGGATCGAACTTGTCGGCATAGAGGTCGAGCAGATCAACCTCGTGACGCGCCGCCGCGAGCCCGGCGAGAGCGCGGGCGCGGATCGCGGCGTGGAAGCTTGTCGCCTCCGGATGGCAATAGAGGTAGTGCACCCGCATGCCTACGTCCGGACCGGCACGTAGCTTCGCATTTTCCCCGGATTGAGCAGCCCATAGGGGTCGACCTCGGCCTTGTAGCCGGCTTGGTCCGCGTCGGCGCGTTTGTGCCGGCTGCCGTCCTCGAGCGTGAAGACATGCGGGTTGGCGATCATCACCCCGTGCTGTTCGTGCAGCGCGATGATCTCGTTGAGCCGTTCGGCGTTGCGGTAGCGCACGATCGGAAGCGCGCTGCAGGTCACGCGTCCGCCGAAGCGAATGAACTCGGTGTGCGGCAACACCTCGTCCGGGAACATCGCCCACATCTCGTGAACCGAGTCGATCACGCGTTCATGCGGAAACAGGCATTGCAGATAGGTGATCGTGCGGTCCTGTTTGAGCCAGTGCAGCGTAGTGTGGTTCCAGGTGTATTCGTAGAGCGGCACGACGTTTGGAGAGTCGTCGTGCGCAACCTCATAGGTGATCGCACCCCGACCGCCGAGGATCGCCTTGAAAGTTTCGAGCGAAGGCTGTGCGATCATCGCGAACACGACGCTCTTGCCGTCCGGAAGATGCGGTCGAAGGGCCGGAAAGTTCGCTGGGATCGGCCAGATCATCGGTGTGAGGAGCTTCTTGATCACGCCATCGGCCAGCGCCACGTCATAGCCGAACCGCATGGCCTCGAAGAAATCGTCAAACGTGATGATCAAATCGATCCAGGACCAGGCCGGTGCTAGCGGCATCTCCAATTCGGTGATGATGCCGGTCGTGCCGTAGGCGCGGTTGATCTTCTGTGCCGCATCGCCGCGCAGCTCGATGACGCGGGGTTGTTCTTCGGCGGTCACGATCCGGGCCGCCAGGATGTTGCCGGGCTCGCGCAGGCCCCCGTAGGTTACCGAACCGATCCCGCCCGAGCCGCCGGCCACGAATCCGCCAATGGTGGCGCTCCGCTTGGTGGACGGGTGCATCCGGAGCTCCCACCCGGCCGGCCGCGTCAGCGCATCGATGTCGTGCATCTTGGCGCCTGCCTCGACCCGAATCGCGCCCGGCTTGTGCCATTCGACGGCATTCAAGCCGTTGATGTCGAGCAGGACGCCGCCCTCGAGCGGAACCGCCTGACCGTAGTTTCCGGTGCCGCCGGCCCGCACCGTAAGCGGGACGCGCAGGCGCGCACAGGCGGCGGCCACCCGGACAACATCGCTTTCGTCGCGCGGTGCCACCAGGATATCCGCCGTCTTGCCGGCGAGTTGCGCGTTGAGGATCGGGCTATACCAGAAGAAATCGCGCGACCGCCGCCGGACCGAGACCGGGTCCGTGACCGTCGGCACCCCATCGATCGCGGCAATCAGCCCCTCGATGTCATAGCGGGGCTCGCTCGCCCGGTTGATCGCGCTGCGTGTGGAAGCCATGCCGTGCATCCGGACAAAACAGTTGAACGACCTTGGTAATTGGCACGCTGGTGTCGGCCGCGGCAAGACGTGACGGCCAACCCCGGCCTGCGCGCTTGGAGCCTCGTGAATTATGCCTATAATTCAGTCGGGCGCTTGCACTATTCCTGTGCAAGGCGCGCTTTGGCGGCGTTGCGATCAATGCGCTTCGGCGGCATAGCTGTTGCAGCAGAGATCGCGAACGCGGCCAACCGGGCATAGGTCCCGGGGGCATGCTGCGGCACCGGACATACGGGGAAACAGATCATGCGCGCAATGAAATATCGTATTGATCGCCGTCGCGCCCTTCGACTTCTGGGCGGCACTGCCGCGGTATCATTGGTTTCAGTTCCGGGCGCGCGCGTGCACGCGCAGACGCTCGACAAGGTCAGCTATCAGACTAACTGGCGGGCGGAAGCCGAGCATGGCGGCTTCTACCTCGCGGTTGCCAACGGCATCTACAAGAAATACGGCATCGAGTGCGATCTGCGCATGGGCGGGCCGCAGCAGAATCCGTCGCAGATGCTGATGGGCGGCCGCGTCGACATGATCATGTCGAGCTCGTTCGAAGGTCTCAACTACGTGAAGGAAAACCTGCCGTTCCTTTGTATTGCGGCGATCTTCCAAAAGGATCCGCAGGTGCTGATCTCGCACCCCAACGTCGGCAACGACACGCTCGCCGACCTCAAAGGCAAGCCGATTCTGATCGGCGCCGCCGGGCGCACCAGCTATTGGCCGTTCCTGCGCATTAAATTTGGATACACCGACGACCAGATCCGTCCCTACACGTTCAACATGGCGCCGTTCCTCGCGGACAAGAACATTTCACAGCAGGGATTCCTCTCGGCTGAACCTTACGCGATCATGCAGGCCGGCGTTAACCCGGTGATCCACCTGCTCGCCGACGCCGGCTTCGAGAACTATCAGACGACCATCAACATCTCGCGCAAGATGGTGGACGAGAAGAAGGACCTGGTGCAGCGTTTCGTCACCGCCTCGCTCGAAGGCTGGGCCGAATACATGAAGGGCGGGCCAGCCAACGAGGCCGCGAACGCTATGATCAAGAAGGACAACCCCGAAATTTCGGATGACAAGATCGCCTACGCGATCAGGGTCATGAACGAGAAAGGTATTGTCCGATCTGGCGACTCGCTGAAACTCGGCATCGGCGCGATGACCGACCCACGCTGGAAGAGCTTCTACGAAACCATGGCGGATGCCGGCGTGTTCCCCAAGGGCCTCGACGTGAAGAAGGCCTACAGCCTCGAGTTCGTCAACAAGGGTGTTGGGGCGTGATCGCATACCGCGCCGCGCCCGCGGCGAAAGCTACGTGTCCACGAGTCCGGTAAGCACCTTGGCTGTTGCAGGGACAGGCGCGCCGCCTGCCGCCGGCGGCCGCCCGCTCGTCTCGATCCGCGATGTCTCCAAGCAGTTCTCCAACGGCACGCTCGCGATTCGCGGCGTCAATCTCGATATCGCGGCTGGCGAATTTCTGAGCCTGCTCGGACCCTCCGGATGCGGCAAATCGACGTTATTGCGTATTATCGCGGGACTCGGGACCCCGACCGCCGGAACCGTGTCGTTTCCGACCTCGACGCATGACGCGAGCGGCCGCGCGCAGCGTCAACTCGGCTTCGTGTTCCAGGACGCGACCCTGATGCCCTGGGCTAACGTGATGCGCAACGTCATGCTGCCGCTGACTCTTGCGCGCGCGGCCAAGGCCGAAGCAGCGCCGCGCGCCGCCGAGATGATCGAACTCGTCGGCCTCAAGGGATTCGAGAAGGCCTATCCGCGCGAACTATCCGGCGGGATGCGCATGCGCGTATCGATCGCCCGCGCGCTGGTGACCCGGCCCCGCATCTTGCTCATGGACGAGCCGTTTGCCGCGCTCGACGAGATCACACGCCACAAGCTTAACGACGACTTGCTGGCGCTGTGGTGGCAACAGCGTTTCACCGTTGTGTTTGTGACGCATTCAGTCTTCGAGTCGGTCTACCTGTCGCAGCGCATCGTGGTGATGGCGGCGCGGCCAGGGCGGGTCATGGCTGATTTCACGGTCGACGCGCCTTATCCGCGCGACAGTCTGTTTCGCACGTCGGCCGACTATGGACGGATCTGCCGAATCGCGTCGGACGCGCTGGCGCGCGCAATCGCCGCATGAACGACGTGTCACCCACGCCGACAGTCGCCCACAACGGGACCGACGCCGAAGCGCGGCCGGTGTTTCGCGAGGAACGGCGTATTCTGGGGCTGGCGGCGAGTACCTGGCCTGGCATCATCGCGCCGGTCGTCATTGGAATCGTGATGCTGTGCGCCTGGGAGGCGCTGGTCCGGATCAAGGGGATCCCGTCCTATATCCTGCCCGGCCCGTTCTTGATCGTGCAGACCCTGATCAGTGACTGGGGCACGCTGTCGGAAGCGTTGCTGATCACGCTGCGCATCACCTTTGCGGCGCTCTTCGCCGCGGTCACAGTGGGGGTTGCGCTAGCGATCATTTTCACCCAG
>DATIPA010000079.1:0-2449 GCA_035472475.1 Xanthobacteraceae bacterium
TGCCGGTGCCCGGGTGCCGGCAGCGACCGCGAAGGTGATCAGCGATGCAACGCGGTTAAGCCTCGCATTGCTTCGCGCCGCCTCCACCGCAACCGCGTCAACATCGCCAGCGACGACGCGCGTCCGCATCAGTCGAGCCGCCGCTATTGCCAGCACGCCGGTCCCGGTGCCGACGTCCAGCACGCGCCGTGCGCGCCATCCCTTGGCCAGATCGGCGAGCGCGAGGAGGCAACCGTGGGTCGTGCCGTGGTGACCGGTCCCAAAGGCGAGGGCCGCCTCAATTTCGATGCCGATATCATTCGCCCGCACGCGCGTGCGATCGTGCGCGCCGTGAATAATAAAGCGGCCCGCGTGCACCGGTTTCAGGCCGGCAAGGCTCTGCGCAACCCAGTTGGCTGCGGCGACCGGTTCGATACTGAGCGCCTCCGCCGCAGTTTCGCCGGCTACAAGCTTGACGAGTTCGCGCAGTCCGGCCTCGTCGGGGGCGGTGCGGAAATGGATCGCGACCTGCCATCGCCCGTCCTCACCTTCGAATGCTGCACAAATCGTGTCCTCGGCGCTGAGGCTTTCGCCGAGAAAGGTCGCGACCCGGCGGGCAGTTGGTTCGGGGCAGGCGAGGCGAGCGACAGTGGTGGGCGCATTCATGTGCCGCAAGTTTGCCCTTCGCATTCGTGTGCGCAATGGCTATGTAGGCGCCCGTGACGATCGAAAGGCCGCATTCCACCGAAATTGAAGCGCTTGCGCTGGCCCGCCGAAGCGGCTGGCCGGAGGATCTGCGCGTCATGCTCACCCGTTATCCGCGCGAGCAATGGGACGCCCATCCGAACCTGGGCGGCATGGCGCGCTTCTGGCTGTCGCGCCATGCGATGTTCCGGGAGCTGTCTGCGGCGATTGAAGGCATCACGATGAACTTCCGGGCAGGGCAGCTTCCACCCGCCGAGTTCGCGCGTCAGTTCGTGCCACGGCTTCAGTTCATGCTGGATCAGCTCAACGTTCATCATCAGATCGAGGACCTGCACTATTTCCCGATCTTTCAGGCCGCCGATGCGCGTCTGGCGCGCGGATTCGACGTGCTGGAGGGCGATCATCACCACATCCATGGCGACATGGCTCGCACGGCAGAAACGGCGAATGCGCTGTTACAGGCGTTGCAGGGGGATGCCGATAGACTGCGCCATTGCAGCGACGGTTACGCGGACGCGAGCGGTGTGCTGCTGAGCGGGCTGATCCGGCACCTTGATGACGAAGAGGATCTGATTGTCCCGCTTATCCTCGATCGCGGAGAGGAAGCGCTCGGCGTTGCGCATCACGGGGAGTAGCGCCGCCTTTTAGTGGCGCTTGAAATACTGGACCTCGCGCTCGTGCTGCTGCGCGTCTTTTTTGGTGGAGAAAGTGCCAAGATTGCGGCGCTTGCCGGTGCGCGGATTTTTCCTGCGCGAATAAAGTCGATATTTGCCGCCGGCGAGTTTGCGGATCATCACTGTGCTCCCGACTCACCCCGAGGTGGCCGCCTCACCAACCGTTCGGAAAAAAGAGGCTGCGGCCGTAGTACGGTCGTTCCTGATAGTAGTACTGACGCGTGTTGTATTGGTCGTCACGCCCGCGCGTCTGATATGCGCGCTGCTGTGCTTGTGCGTCATTCGCATCGTCGTCATCGGTCGTGCGCTCGTAGCCGCCGTTGCGGGCCGCGGCGCGGCCGTCGCTATTGCCACGGCGCGCCACCGCGTCGTCGTCTCTATCAAATTTCGGGGCATGGCCCGTAAGCTTCACGCGCGTGTTGAACACGCCTTCCTGCTTGACAAGAGCGTATAGTGTGGCCGCGTTCTGCGTAGACAGCCGGACACAGCCGTGCGACGCCGGCCGTCCCAGATTGCGCGCCTCGAACGTGCCATGGATCGCGTGGCCGATCTTGGTGAAGAAGATCGAGTTCGGCATCGGCGCATCATCCCACTCCCGCGAGAAGTGATCCTTTTCCATCCGGAAAGGCTGGAATTCGCCCGACGGCGTGTCGTAGCCCGAGCGGCCGGTCGACACCGGCCATGTGTAACGGTCCTGGCCATTGACAGAGACGGTCATCCTCTGGGCGGACTTGTCGATGATGATCATGATGTTTGCGCGCGCCGACTGAGCGAGGGCAAGCGTGGCAAGCGCGACGATAGAGAAGAGTGCAAGCCTGTGGAGACGCATACGACTTACTCCAGCCCGACCCTGCCGATCAGCCTAGCACGCTCGTGTCGATCGAATAGGGCGGATCACGCAATATTCATGAAGGCGAGACGGTACCAAAGGATACCTGCAGTGCTCGCGCGAACCTTGAATGGTTTCGGATGCCGCCCTGCCGCAACCAACGCGGTTGACGAATTTCAGTTCCGGTCCCGCCGAAGCCGGAGGCTTCCGGCTTCGGTTGATTTCATGCGGCTGACCAGAACGAGGCCGTTGCGGCTATTTC
>DATIPA010000080.1:0-28945 GCA_035472475.1 Xanthobacteraceae bacterium
GATTATACGGCCTATGGCGATGCGGTGAATGCCGCGTCCCGCCTCGAAGCCGCCAACAAGGAACTCGGTTCATCGATCTGCGTCGGGCCGGCGGCTGCGGCGCGCTGCAACCCGGACACGCTGCGGCCGCTCGGGGCGATCATGGTGCGTGGCCGCGATGAGCCGCTCGCCGTGTTCGAGCCGTGGCCACCCGACGCGCCGACCCAATGGCGCGAACGCTATCGCGCGGCGTTCGCGCTCGTAGCGCGCGATCCGTTGCAGGCGGCGGCGGCGTTGGATGACCTCGCGGCGGACCGTGCCGACGATCCGGTGCCGAAATTGCTGGCGGCGCGGATCAGGGCCAAGGCCGCGGGCGGGTGAGGCTAGAGCGTGTCGCGCAAAGTGGGAACCGGTTTTGCGACGAGGACACGCTCAAAACAAAAGATAGAGCGGGATGATCATCCCGCTCTATCCACGCGGCGCGCCGCGCTCCTGCGGAAACGGCAACACCCGGCCGCTGTCGTCAGGCGGGGCGGCGTTGCGTTCGAGCGCTTCGCGAATTGACTTTTCCAGCGCCGGCAATTGGAACGGCTTGCGCAGGATCACGAAGCGGGACTCGGCCGCCTGCACCATGTCGCTGTAGCCGCTGCTGAGCAGCACCGGAATGTGCGGATAGCGCTTGGCGATTTCCTGCGCCAAGGCCATGCCGTTCATGCCGCCGGGCATCACGATGTCGCTCAGTACCAGGTTGATGCGATTGCTGCGTTGCAGCTGGTTGAGCGCATCACGGGCATTCTCCGCGCGCACCGTCCGATAGCCGAGCTGTTCGATCAGCGAGGCAGTGACGTCCGCCACTTCGGTGTTGTCGTCGACGACCAGCACGGTGCCCTGGGCCGGCGCCGAGGGCTGCATCGGAGGCGCTTCGAGCACGCGGGCCAGCGTCGCGTGGCTGCGCGGCAGATAGAGCGTGATGGTCGTGCCGCTGCCAACCGCGCTGGTCGCAACGACGGTGCCGCCCGACTGATGGGAGAAGCCATAGACCTGTGACAATCCAAGTCCGGTACCCTTGCCGAGCGCCTTGGTGGTGAAGAACGGCTCGAAAATCCGCGGCAGCACGTCGGGTGCGATGCCCACTCCGGTGTCGGCCACCGAGAGTGCGACGAAATCGCCCTCGAGTTGATCGACGCCGTCGTTCTTCTTCAAGGTCACGTTGCGCGCCGACACCGTGATGGCGCCTCCACCCGGCATGGCGTCACGGGCGTTGACCGCGATATTCACGAGTGCGAGCTCAAGCTCCGCAATGTCGATCTCTACCGGCCAGACGTCGGGCGGGATATCGCGCTTGAGTTCGATGTTGCCGCGCAACGATCCCACCAGCATTTCGTGAACCGCTTCGACCCGGTCCTTGAGATCGACGACCACCGGCGAGAGCGGCTGCCGGCGCGAGAACGCCAGCAATTGACGGGTCAGGCTTTCGCCGCGGCTTGCCGCAGCATGCACGGCTTCCACCGCCTGCAGGTGCCGGGGCTCGGTCAGCCGGCGCTTGAGCAATTGGGCGTGGCCACTCACGATCATCAGTAAGTTGTTGAAGTCGTGCGCAATGCTCCCGGTCAGCTGGCCGAGTGCCTCCATTTTCTGAGATTGCGCAAGCTGCTCCTGGGCGCGCGCCAGCGCCTCCTGGGCTTCGCGCCGTTCCGTGATGTCGCGTGTGATCACCGCGTAGCCGACCAGCGTGCTCGCCTCGTCGCGGATCGCCTCGATGACGATGCTCGCCCAAAATACGCTCTCGTCGCGTCGCACGCGCCAGCCTTCGGCGACATGCTTGCCTTCGTAGGCAGCGACATGGAGTGCGCGCGCGGGCTCGCCTCGCTGCTGCTCCTCGTCGGTGTAGAAGCAACCGAAGTGCTGGCCGACGATTTCGCCGGCCGCATAACGGTGGATGCGCTGCGCGCCCGAGTTCCAATTGGTGATATAGCCCTCGGGATCCAGCATGAAGATCGCGTAATCGGTGACGCCCTGAATGAACAGACGGGAGCGTCGCTCGCTTTCGGTGAGCGCGTCCTGCGCCCTGCGCCGCTCGGCGAAATCGCGCACGAGCGCGGCTTCAACGTGCTTGCGCTGCTCGATCTCGGCGTTGAGGACATCGTTGGCCTGTTTGAGCGCAGCCGTGCGCTCGTGCACGATGCGCTCTAGATCATCGCGGGCGCGGCGCAAGCTTTCCTCCGCCTGCCGGCGCGCCGTGACGTCCTCAGCGACCGCCACCAGCTGGCGCACCGCCCCTGCCGGGTCGAGGATCGCCGAGACGTTGTTCCTCACCCATACCGACGATCCGTCGGGGCGCACGTACCGGCTCTCGATCACGAACCCCTCGCCGGTGCGAACCGCATGCGAAAGGAGTTCAAGCACACGCGGCAGGTCCTCGCGATGAATGAGGTTCTGGATGCTGAGCGCGAACAGATCGGCGGCCGAGCGCTGCACGATCTCGCAGAAACGCTCGTTAATGAGCTGGAAGCGCCCGGTCGTGTCGATCTGGGTGATGCCGACGACCGCCTGGGTGAAGATGGCGCGCAGATCCTGCTCGCGCTGCCGCAGCCGCGCTTCGACCCGCTGGCGCATGGAGATATCGGCACTCAGCGCCAAGCTCGGTATTGCGACCGCGATCACGAGCGCGATCATCAACAGAAACGAGTCGTTGAGATTTGCCGCGACGAACGGACCGCCGCCCTCGATCACGCCCCATATGGCAAAGCCCGCGAGCGTGAGGACAACGGTCGCGGTGTCGCGCGGGCCGCACCAGAGCGCCGCCCACACGAGCGGCAACACCGCGAGGAATCCCAGCGACGTCCGCTGCACCGTCTGCACGATCAGCGGGCTGAAGCCGACGAGCCCAACCAGGCTGGCGCCCGCCAATGCAACCAGCGACCGTACGAATTGGGTGAAGCGGAACGGCCGGAACTTTTCGGTCGCCCACAGCACCACCACGGGCGCCACAACCAAGGCACTGGCGACGTCGCCGAGCCACCAGGTGAACCAGATGGCCGGCGCGGTCGCCCAGTCCGCCGCGCCTGTGAGCGCGAGGCTGCCCGATCCGATGGTCGCGCTGAGCATCGTTCCGGGCAGGAGTGCGACCAGCGCAAACTTCGCGACCCCGCCGGGGGTTTCGAAGGCGCGGCGACCGTTGGCCCACAGGTTGAGGAGGCCGGCGCTGATCAGCGCTTCAAGCGTGTTGCCGATTGCGATGGCGGAGGACGTTATCAGCAGATTGGTCGGTGTGAGATTGGCGAGCTCGTTGGTCGCATTGGCGGCGAACGCGCCCAGCAGAACCGCCGGCCACACCCGCAGCCCGAATACCAGCATGCAACCGATTGCCAAGCCGCTGGCCGGCCAGATCGGCGTCGTGCTCGGGTGGACGGACGCCAGCATGAGGCCGGCGCGCGCCAGGACAAAGTAGGCGGTACCGAGGACGACCAGCGTGGCGACGTATTTCGCCAGCCGCAGGACCGCCGTGAGCACAGACCTAGCCTTCCGCTCTTGGACAAGTGTCATCGCACCCCCAATGACACGACCGGAGACAAGCAAGATTGTGAACTTCGGGCGCCGCCCCCGCGGCCAGCCAGCCCGACACGCCCCCCATCGATCAATGACAGCACCAAGAGCCCCATTTTGGTCCAAATATGGACGGCGCACCGGCGCACATTTACCGGCGCGTGTCACGCCGCACGCAGGTGGTAGGCAATTACGCCGGAAGCACCGCCTTGAGGCTGCCGGGTGTGCTTACCGGTCGCATTTCGAGGGGACAAATGCAGAGAAGCGGGGTCCCCCGCCCCACTGTGTTGGGAAAGACACAGCCGCGGTAAATTTTGGCAGAGCCTGTTAATTGCGGCATCCCGTTAACGCTGCTTTGATTGGAAGCCTTTGACCGAGGAGTTTTCGCAACGCCTCGCGCACCACTCCGGCAACCCAATTCTACGAACCGGGCGACCGTCGACGCAGGGGTCGCAGCATTGAATGCGACGTTGACCTGCGCCATTGGTGTCCCGATTCTGGGCCGCGGCGAGGAGTGCAATCCCGGTGATGAAACGGCGCAGCGCGCCCTCGCCTCCACGCGACGCGGATACGCGCCGTGCCGACCTGCGGCGCATGCGCGTCATCGCGACCTCGCTGCTGGTGCTGATGATCCTGGTGTTCGTCGCGACCACGGTCACCAGCTTCGACTGGCCATGGCTGCCTTACGTGCGAGCCTTCGCGGAAGCCGGCATGGTCGGCGCTTGCGCCGACTGGTTCGCGGTCGTCGCACTGTTTCGCCATCCGCTCGGCATTCCGATCCCGCACACCGCCATCGTTCCGCGCAACCGGGAGCGCATCGGGCCGGCGCTCGGCAGTTTCATCACCAACAATTTTCTGGACGTGAGGGTCGCGCATGAGCGGCTTGTCCAGGTCGATATTCTCGGCCGGATCGCGCAGTGGCTCAACGAGCCGGTCATCCGCGGCCAAGTCGTGGACAACATCAACCGGGTCCTGCCCAAGATTTTGCGGGCTCTCCCAGGACCCGCGGCGGGCGAACTCCTCGGCAAGATTGCCCGCTACGGCATTGAGTCGATTCCAGCCGCGCCGGCGGCCTCGAAAATCCTGGCCGTGCTGTGGGCAGGCGGTGCCGCGGAGCAGGCGCTCGACCGCGCGATCGTGCTTGCCGAACTCTCGCTCGCGCGCAACAAGGACGTGATCGGCCAGAAAGTCGCCGAGCATTCCTACCGGTGGGTGCCGGCTTGGGTCGATCGCATCATCGCCGAGCGGGTAATGAATGGAATGCTCAGCACGCTGCAGGAGTTTCGCGATCCCGCGCACCCTTGGCGGGTCGAATTGCAGCGCGCAGTCGAAAAGCTGATCGATGATCTCGCCCACGACCCGCAAATGTGGGCGGCCGGCGAAGCCATCAAGGCAGACCTGCTCGCGAACCCACTATTCGGCGAGCAGGGCAAACAGCTGTGGACTGAAATCGAAACCGGCCTTCGCTCCGAGATCCCGACGCGCAGCAAGATGATCGCCGATGCCCTCGACGTTGGTCTGCGCGGACTCGGCAACTGGCTCGAGGAGGACCCGTTGCGACGAGCCAAGCTCAACCGGCGCATTCGCCTCGTCGTGCTGCGGCTTCTGCTGCCGCGCCGCGCCGAGATCGGCGCCTACGTCACCCAGGTGGTGAACAATTGGGATACCGCGACCTTGGTGGATCGACTCGAGCTGCAGGTCGGCAAAGACTTGCAGTACATCCGCATCAACGGCACCCTGGTCGGCGGGCTGGTCGGGCTTCTGATTTTCATCATTTCGAGCTGGATCGCACCGTCTTGAGAAGCGGCGACAAGACAAGGAGGAAACGATGATCGCGGCCACCATGACCGAGCATGCGCCGTTCCGGGCCGATCACGTCGGCAGCCTGCTACGTCCGCCGGAGCTGAAGGCGGCGCGCGAGCGCTGCGCCAAGGGCGAACTATCGACAGAGGCGTTGCGCGAGATCGAGGATCGGCTGATCAGAGCCGCGGTCAAGATGCAGGAAGAGGTCGGCATGCGCGCGATCACTGACGGTGATTTTCGCCGGCAATCGTGGTCATCGGACTTTCTGTGCGCGATCGGGGGCGTGACCCAGGCGCCGCCACCGCCTCGCCTGCAGCAGGAGGATGCACCGGTCGGCGGTATTGTGCGCGACTGGCAGCCGCCGACCCCGAAAGTCATCTCCAAGCTTGAATGGCCGAGCGGCGGCATCACCCGCAAAGCGTTTCAGTTCCTCGCGGGCGTCACGACGCGCACCCCCAAGGTGACGATCCCCTCCCCCAGCATGCTGCACTTTCGCGGCGGACGCGGCGGCGTCGATCGGACCGCGTATCCCGACATGCAGGGTTTCTTTGCGGACCTGATCGGCGTTTACCGCGCCGAGGTCATGGACTTGGCGGCCGCAGGATGCCGCTACGTTCAACTCGATGATACGAATCTCGCCTACCTGTGCGATCCGCGACTGCGCGATCGCGTCAAGGGCTTGGGCGAGGACCCCGATCGCTTGCCGCATCTCTATGCGCGCCTGATCAACAGCGCGATCGCCGACCGGCCGCCCGACATGAAGATCACCGTGCATCTCTGCCGCGGCAATTCGCTCAGCCGCGGCCACGCGGAGGGCGGCTACGAGCCGGTCGCCGACGCGATGTTCAACGAGCTCAAGGTCGACGGGTTCTTTCTCGAATATGACGACGCGCGCTCCGGCGACTTTGCGCCGCTGCGGTTCGTGCCCAAAGGGGAGCTTCGCATCGTGCTCGGGGTGATCACGTCCAAGTTCGGTTCCCTCGAGTCTAAAGATCGCATCAAACGGCGGATCGAAGAGGCCTCGAAATACATGCCGGTCGAACAAATGTGTCTCAGCCCGCAATGCGGCTTTGCGAGCCACACCGGCGGCAACCTGCTCACCGAGGACGACCAGCGCGCCAAGCTCCGCCACGTGGTCGAGATCGCAGACGAGATCTGGCCGGGCGGGTAGAGCTTGATCTCGAAGGGCGATCAGGCGCCGCGCAGGCGGTCGATCAGGCCTACTGGGTCGGGCGGCGCAGCATCCGACCGCCACGCGACGTGGCCGTCCGGACGCACGAGCACCAGCCGGCGCTCATAGAGCTGCGCGGCAGCCGGATCATCCACGGCCTTGATCGCCAATGGCACGCTGCAGTCTTCCGCAGCCGCCTGCAACTCGGCGCACGGCGGCGCACCTCCAAACCGCAGCAGCACAAAGCCGCGGCCGAATAAATCGAGGATCGATGAGCCATCATTGAGCCGGACGTGCGGTGCCCGCGCGCCCGGGCGCGCGGAGGGCACGTAGGTTTCCACAGTGTCGGGCGGCGCAGAAGTTCCGTCCGGCATGCAAATCGGCGAACCCTCATAGCGATAGCCGATCTGCAGTCCGATTGTGCGGAACTCGGGACCGACGTCGCGCACCAGACGTTCCCCGAGCTGCCGGCGCAGCGTCGCGCCCTCGCGACTGTCGTCATCGATTGACGCATGCACGTCGCCGAATTCGTTGACGCTGTGGTAGAAGCGGGTCGCCATCTTGACGTTGCGCTCGCCGATCGGACGGCGCTCGGCGTCGTAGGATCCAAGCAGGCGTGGGCCGCCCCAGCCGTCGATCACCGCGGCGAGCTTCCAGCCGAGATCGACCGCATCGCCAATTCCCGAGTTCATCCCGAGCGCCCCGGTGGGCGAGAGCTGGTGCACCGCATCGCCGGCCAGCAAGACCCGGCCACGCGAATAGCGTTCGGCCACGACACTGCGCCGGTGCCAGATGCTCACGCCCAGCCATTCCACGTCGAGGTCACGGCCGAGCGCGCGGCGCAAGTAGAATTCCCGATCCACGGTTTGCGCCGTCACCGTGCCGTCGGTGTCATCGGCCATCAGCCGCCACAAGCCATTCACCGGATCGATGACGCGCAGGCTGCCCCAGACGCCGTCGCGGTCGACCGGGAAGAAGAAGGTGCCCGGTGCCCGCCCGAAGCGCTCCAGCAGGTTCGGCGTGCGAAAGAACATATGCACGGGATGGCCGATGGTGCCGGCGCCGAGAAGATCAATGCCGAGCGCCTCGCGAACGCTGCTATTGGTGCCGTCGCATCCGACCAGATATTCGGCATCGATGCGCTTGTTGGCGTCGGTCGACAGATCGACAACCTCAGCCACAACACCGCTCGCAGATTGTTCGAAAGACTGCAGCCGGTGGCGGTAAAGGAAAGTCACCGTCGGAAGCGAGCGCGCGAAATTCTGCAGGATCGGATCGAACCAGATCTGCGAGCAGACCTGGAATCGCATCGGACTGAACGGCTCCGGCTGGGCGCTGTTGCGCGCGGGCCGCGGCACACGGCCAAGCTCGTAGCCCGCGAGATTGGTCACGAATACGACATCCACCGGATAGTCGGCGGGAAACGGGCAGTTCTGAACCGCATCGGCAATGCCCCAGCGCCGGCAGAATTCCATGGTCCGGACGTTCACCTCGTTCATTTTCGGGGTCGAAATCGCGCCGTCGGTCTGCTCGACGAGCGTGCAGGCAATACCGCGCCAGCCGAGTTCGACCGCGAGCGCGAGGCCCACAGGGCCGCCTCCGACAATCAGCACCGCGGTTTTCGAATTCACGGCTTGAACGCCCCGGCGCGTCTCGCGCGCATGATGGTGGGACAGCATCTCACCATGGGGTGCATGGCTGGTTCAACAGTCGGGGCCCCCCGCTTCCATCTGGACGATCAGTCGTGCAGTCCCCACATAGGTGGGCGCAATCCCCAACAAAGGCAGATATCAATGTCAATCCGACCGGTGAAGCGGATCGTCCAGTCCACTCCGACCCTCGAGGGTGCGGGCGTAAAACTGCGCCGGGCGTTCGGCTTCGGCGCGACCGATGAATTCGACCCGTTTCTGCTGCTCGACGATTTTCGCAACGAAAGGCCGGAAGATTATCGCGCCGGGTTTCCATGGCATCCGCATCGCGGGATCGAAACCGTGACCTACGTGCTGGCCGGGACGGTGGAGCATGGCGACAGCCTCGGAAATCAAGGCAAGCTTGGCGCCGGCGATGTGCAGTGGATGACCGCGGGCAGCGGCATCATGCATCAGGAAATGCCGCAGGGCGACGAGCGCGGGCGCATGCACGGGTTCCAGCTCTGGGCCAACCTGCCGTCGTCCCTGAAAATGACCGCGCCGCGCTATCAAGACGTACCGTCGAAGGAAATCCCCGAGGTCATCGACGATGATGGCGCGCGTGTTCGCGTGATCTGCGGCGAGTTCTGGGGCAAGCGCGGCCCCGTCGACGGTGTCGCGGCCGACCCGCGGTATCTCGACATTTTTGTCGCGCCGGGCCGGCGCAAGACTTTGCCGGTGCAAACGGGCCGGCATGCGTTCGCCTATGTGTTCGAAGGTTCAGGAACATTTCGCGATGCCTCTCAGCCGTTCGGCGTCCTGACCGAGAAGGACACCGGCGATGGTGAAATCCTGGTGCGCGAAAACGTTGGCAATCGATCGCTGGTCGTGTTTGGCAGCGGCGACGACGTGACGGTGCAGGCGGGCGATGAAGGCATCCGCTTTCTGCTCGTGTCCGGCAAGCCGATCGAAGAGCCCGTCGCCTGGTACGGCCCTATCGTCATGAACACGAATGCCGAGCTGCAGCAGGCGGTCAACGAGCTGCGCAGCGGGACTTTCATCAAGCACAGCTGATCACCGCCGCGCTGCTCCGATTTGAGGCCGTACGCGCCCAAGCTTCGCAGTTCGCGATATGGGATGCCCGCTTCGCAGGAGATGATCTAAGATCGATCCGACACGGGAGGCTATGCCGCTATCTTCAAGGCGGCGCGGCCTCCTGACGGGAGGATCGACATGCGCTTTGCGTTGACGGTGATCGCCGCGGTTACCACGCTCCTGGCCACGGCTAGTAGCGCGCCGGCTCAGCAGAAAATCACCATCGGCGGCACGCCGAATACCGGACCGGCAACCGCCATGGTGGCTGACGTCGAGGGGATTTTTCAAAAGCACGGGCTCGATGCGGCCTACACGCTGATCACGATCAATCCTTCGATCCCGCCCGCGCTGGTGTCGGGTTCGTTGCAGATCGGGATCCCGACCCCGACGACATTTTTGCAGTCGATCGACGGCGGCCTTGACTTGGTGATCATTGCCGGCGTTGCCGACAATTCCAAACGCACGCCGCTGCAGATCATTGTGCGCAAGGACAGCGGGATCAAAGCGGCCAAGGACCTCGTCGGCAAGAAATTCGGAGCGCCTGGTCTCAATGCGGTCCTTCACGTGATGACGCGCCACTGGCTTATGCAACAGGGTATCGATCCGAAATCGGTGAATTTCGTGGAAGCGGTCTTCCCGGTCCACGGCGACATGCTGCGCTCCGGCCAAATCGACGCGGTGGTGAGCGTCGACCCGTTCGCGACTGGCATCCTGACGCGCGGCGACGGCGTGCTGCTCGCCGACCTCATGAGCATTTTTCCGGAAGGCAATCCGAACCAGATGTACGTGACGACCCGTGACTATGCGAGCAAGAACCCTTCCGTGGTCAGCGCCTTCCGTGCCGCGATCGACGAGGCCGCGGCCTTCATCGCCGCCAATCCCGAGAAGGCGCGCCAAGATCTGGGCAAAGTGCTCAAGCTCCCACCGCCAGCCGTCGCAAGTTTGATATTGCCGGCGGTCGACACCAAGGTGACCGCGCAACAGGTCGCGTTCTGGATCGACGTGATGCGCAAGCAGAACATGCTCACGCGCCAAATCGATCCGGCCAAACTGATTTATTGAAGTCCTAATACACCGCCGGGATAAACATCTCCGCGGGAATTGGATTGCGGTGATAGTCGGGCTTGCGCTCGCGCGGCGGCAGCGCGACGGCCGGATGTTCGACCTCCCGGTAGGGGATCTGGCTGAGCAGGTGGTGGATGCAGTTGAGGCGCGCGCGTTTCTTGTTGACCGCCTCCACCACCCACCAGGGCGCCTCCGGGGTGTGGGTGCGCTCGAGCATCTCTTCCTTGGCCTTGGTGTAAAGTTCCCACCGCCGGCGGGACTCTAGATCCATCAGACTGAGCTTCCATTGCTTGAGCGGATCGTGAATGCGCATCAGAAAGCGCAGGTTCTGCTCCTCGTCGGTGATCGAGAACCAGTATTTGAGCAGGATGATGCCGGAATGCACCAGCATCTTCTCGAATTCGGGTACGGTGCGGAAAAATTCTTCACACTGCTCTTCTGTGCAGAAACCCATCACGCGCTCGACGCCGGCGCGGTTGTACCAGCTGCGATCAAACAGCGCGATCTCGCCGCCCGCGGGCAGCTGCGTGACATAGCGCTGGAAATACCATTGCGTGCACTCGCGCTCGGTCGGCGCCGGTAGCGCAACCACGCGACACGCGCGCGGGTTCAGGCGCTGGGTTATGCGCTTGATCGCGCCGCCTTTGCCGGCGGAATCGCGCCCTTCAAACAAAACAACGATCTTGGCTTTGGTAGCCACTACCCAGTCCTGCAGCTTGATCAGCTCGCGCTGCAGCCTCAGCAACTCCTTGAAGTAGAAGCTGCGGTCGATCGTGTCCTGATCCGGGTGATCGACGATTTGATCGAGCGCCTTGGTCAAGCGTTCGTCGTCGATCTCCATTTCGAGTTCTTCATCGAAGCAATCCAACATCTCGTCCTGGACGCGATCGCGCAGACCGCCGGCATCGTCGTTCGACTGGACGCTCATGACCGGTTCCTGCCGTGGTTGAAGCCAAAAAAACACGCTTCGCCGCAATGTGGCGAGCCTATATGACGGTGATGCGACACGGGACCCGACGCGCCCGGCCGGGCAGCCGAATCAGAAACCGCCTAAACGTTTCTTATAGCTGTCGCGCGTTGTTTGGACCGCCGCGGCCCCCGCTCGACGTTACAGCGATTTCGGATTTCCCTTGAGGATTTCGTAGCGCGTAGCTTCGCCTGTCGAATCGGTCATGGTGACGGTGTTGCCCATGACTTCGAGCTTGTAGCAATCCATCTCCTCGTCGGGATATTTGAAGCACACCGTATCGCCGACGAGGACCCATTGACCGGTCGAAATCTGATTGCCCAGCATTGATTTCGTGGTGCCGTCGGCGGCGTAGTATTCGACCAGCGTTTCACCGTCTTCCGTCCCAGTGATCGAGTTTCCGACCAGCTGATTCCACGCATCCAGGCCGACGAGTTTCTGCCCAGCAGGCGCGGGAGATGCTTGCGCCATTTGCTGGAGGCCTGCTTCAGCGCGAGCAGCTCCACTCATGGAAATGGCCAGAGCCGCGACCAGAAGACATATGACTTTGCGCATTGGTTCTCCTTGATAGACCGCCGGTACGTATCGGAAGTCGGGACGTCGCGCATGGTTATCTAATCATTCGCAAGGGTGCGCCAGTGTCGGCGGTCACAAATTGTCGTTTTAAGAGCCGATCTTAGTTCGTGGTTGGACACCGATTGTAGGTCTTGAGGTCATCGAAGTTGGTGCCGACCCGCATCGTGTCGCCACGCGGCATGACGAGAAATGTCATATCCTCTTTCTTCGCAGGATCGGTCTTGTCGGTGCACCACATATGCGCCGAGTAGTTTGGCCCGCCTACACCCGCGGTTTCGACCACATATTCGACCGCGCAATTTGCCTGCGGACCGGATCCGCCGCCCTCCTTGATGATGATATTGGATTTGTCATTCGAGGTGCAGAGATCGGGCGTGAGCGCCCAGGTCCCCCACGCATCTTTGGGAATCGTCGAATGCCGGACGTCGCCTGCCTTCGCGAACGGTGCCGCGAGGAGCGCAACCGCCCCCAAAATGGCCGCGCAACCGATCGCCCGCCTTGCGACCATCGACCTGATATTGAACATCGTCGACCCCCGCTCAAATCGAGGCTCGCTAGCATACTGGCACGGCCGTTTCTGGCAACGGCTTCGCCTGGACCCTCCGGCAACGCTTCGTCCGCGCCATGCGCGCAGACCTCAGGCGCCACAGTGCGGTCACGAACACCCGCTAATCCGTTTGAAATCACGACAACCAACGGTCGCCGCGCGGAGCCATAGTCCGCTGCGTCGGAACGTCTCGACTATGTTATTGAGTCCGCCATGTTCGCGTTTTTCGAGCGACTGCTAAAACCCACGCAAGCACCGGAGCGGCCGGAACCGCCGGCGAGCCTGCTCGGGTTTTATTGGCATTACGCGCGCGACGCCCGGCGGCTGTTCCTTGCGCTGTTCGCCGCGGGCTTCATGGTCGCGCTCCTCGACACCATGATTCCGGTGTTCATCGGGCGCGTCGTGACGCTGCTGACCGCCAATTCGCCCGATCAGCTGTTCGCGAAATTTTGGCCGATGCTGCTGCTGATGGCGTTCGTGTTGTTGATCGCACGCCCGGCTGCTCTCGTGACGCAGGCGACGATCGCCAACCAGGCGATCGCCGCCAATTTGTCAAACCGCATCCGCTGGCAGAGCCACTGGCACATCGTGCGGCAGTCGTGGGCGTTCTTCCAGAACGACTTCGCCGGCCGCATCGCGACGCGCGTGATGCAGACCGGGCCGGCTATCCGCGAGAGCATTGTCGCGCTCATCACCGCGGTCTGGTACATCCTGGTCTACGGCACCGGAGCGCTGATCCTGCTCGCACGCGCGGATCCCTGGCTCGCGCTGCCCGTGGTGCTGTGGTTTGCCGGCTACAGCATCATGCTGCGCTACTTCGTGCCGCGCATGCGCGACCGTTCCAAGGACATGACCGAGATCCGCTCCATGCTCACGGGGCGGATCGTCGACAGCTACACCAATATTCTCACCGTGAAGCTGTTCGCGCGGGCGCGGGACGAGGATGCCTATGTGCGCGACGCGATCGATTCGCACACCCGCCAGTTCCACGTCTCGCTGCGGCTCAATACGCTGTTCGGATTCACGCTCGCGACGCTCAACGCGCTGCTCGTGACCGGCACCGGCGGCCTCGCCTTGTTCCTCTGGACGCGCGGCCAGGTCACCGTCGGTACGGTCGCGATGGCGCTGCCGCTCGCTTGGCAGATCGTGAACATCGCGGGCTGGGTCGCCTGGCAGGTGACCGACATCTTCGAGAACATCGGCGTCGTGCAGGAGGGCATGCTCACGATCGCGCGCCCGATCACGCTCGCCGACCGCGCCGACGCGCCTGCGCTCGCCGTCACGCGCGGCGAGATCCTGTTCGACGACGTACGCTTTGGCTACGGCCGCGAGACCGGCGTGATCGAAGGCCTCACCCTCAAGGTCGCGCCAGGCGAGAAGATCGGGCTGATCGGGCGCTCCGGCGCCGGCAAGTCGACACTCGTCAGCCTGCTGCTGCGCTTCTTCGATCTTGAGGACGGCCGCATCCTGATTGACGGCCAGGACATCGCACACGTCACTCAGGAATCTCTGCGCGCGCAGATCTCGATGGTGACCCAGGACACCTCGCTGCTGCACCGCTCGATCCGCGACAATATCCGCTACGGGCGGCCCGACGCCAGCGACGCCGAGATCGTGGCGGCTGCCCAGCTCGCGCATGCGCACGAGTTCATTCTCGAACTCGAGGACTGGCGAGGCCGGCGCGGCTATGACGCCCATGTCGGCGAGCGCGGCGTCAAGCTGTCCGGCGGCCAGCGCCAGCGCATCGCGATTGCGCGGGTGATCCTCAAGAACACACCGATCCTGGTGCTCGACGAGGCGACCTCGGCGCTCGACAGCGAGGTCGAAGGCGCGATCCAGCAGAGCCTCGGCACCCTGATGGCGGGCAAGACCGTGATCGCCATCGCGCATCGGCTGTCGACCATCGCCCGCATGGACCGCCTGATTGTGCTCGACCACGGCCGCGTCGTGGAACAGGGCACGCACAGCGATCTACTGCGGCTCGGCGGCCACTACGCGGCGCTGTGGCGGCGCCAGTCGGGTGGCTTCATCGATGCGGATGGGATGCAGGCCGCGGAGTGAGAACCTCCGCCCCCTGTCATGAACCTGTCACGGCAGCATGGTCGATCCCAAACGACGGCGGGACCCCCACCGCCGGCGCGACTGGGCGTTTGCGCAACGATGCTGGAAAGATCGAACATCATCGTACGTTCCTCGACCGAGGACGATGTCCCGGCCATGCTCGCGATCTATACCCATCACATCCAGCGCGGGCTTGGCGAATTTGACGTTGAGCCGCTCCATCCCGAGGACATCAAGCGCCGGCGCAAGAACATGCTCAAGCGGCGGCTGCCGCACCTCGTCGCTGATCTTACCGGCATGGTCATCGGCTATGCGTATGCGATTCCGTTTCGCAAGCGTCCCGCTTACCGCTACGCGGTGAAAAACTCGATCTATGTGCATCCCGATCATCTGCATTCGGGCGTCGGCCGCAAGTTGCTGCCGGCGCTGATCGACGCTTGCGCGGCCGCCGCTTATCGCCAGATGATGGCCTATATCGACGCCGGCAACACGCCATCGCTGAGCCTGCACGAGGCGTTCGCATTCGAGCCCATCGGCGTCCTCAAAGGTGTCGGCTTCAGATACGGGCGTTGGACCGACAGCATCCTGATGCAGCGCCCGCTCGGCGCGGGCGCCAGCGCGCCGCCGGACGACTATGACGGTGTGCCGATCCCGCAAGGTTCGGTGTGAGCACGTCAGCGGCGTTACTCGCGCACCACGTACGTATAAAACCGAACGCTCCCGTCGGGCTCGGTCTCGCGATAGATCCCCTGCACCTCGGCCTCAAAACCAGGAAACAAGTTCGCGCTGCGCTCGAACATCAGCAGATAGTTCAGCATCGGCTTCGCCCGTTCGTCGAGCCGTTCGCCCGGAACAATGGTTGCAATGCCAGGCGGATAGACCACGAACAGGGTGGTGGCGATCCGTCCGAACGCCTTCTCGAGCGGCACATAGTCGACATTGTTGCGCACCATCTGGCGCACTGCTTCATGCGGTGGCATCGCGAGCTGAGGCAAGTGGTCGGGCGCAAACTGCGCCCGCTGGAGCGTGCTTGTTGAGCTGGCCCGGAAGAAGCCGTGCATCTCGGCGCAGAGCTCGCGCACCCGCATGCTGCCGTAGCGTGCCGGCCGCCGCCGCACAAAACTGCCGATCATGTCCTCAAGCCGCGCATTCGCGTCATGCAGCTTCTTGAACGCGACCAGCGCGCTCAAGAGCGTGCCGGCCTTGCTCGACTCGACACCCGGCGTGAGCAGAAACAGCAGCGAGTTGAGATCGTTCTTCTCCGGAACCACCTCGTTCTCGCGCAGATACTCCGCAACGATCGGAGCCGGAATGCCGTATTCCGCATAGGAACCGGTGGCGCGATCGAACCCGGGCGTGAGCACGATCAGCTTGTTGGGATCGGTGATCGCGTAGCCGGGTGCGACATGTGTGAAGCCATGCCAGTGCGCGCCGGGCAAAAGTTCCCAATAGCGTGCATTGGATGCGAGCTCGTCGGTTGCGATCGTCTCCCAGGCGATTTCGCACGGCTTGCCGTCCACGCCCGCGACCGTCACCCGGTCGGGCACGAACGCCTCGAAAAACCAGCGCCGCTCGGGATCGGGCTCCTTCTCCTCGAATTCACGTCTGATTGCGCGCAGCTTCTGCGCAGCTCGATCCCGAGCCGGAGCGTGTCGTCCCAGAGAACCTCGCCGGAACGCCCTTTCATCATCTGGGCACCCACGTCGAGCGACGCAAACAGCGGATAGAACGGCGAGGTCGAGGCGTGCAGCATGAAGAATTCATTGAAACGGCGGTGTTCGACGCGCCGCTGCTGGCCCTTGATGTGGCGGTCCTTGACGTGGATCTGCGAGGCCTGGGAAAAGCTCGCAAGCTGTTTGTGGGTTGACTGGGTGGCGATGATTCCGGGCTGGTCGGGGCCGAGGCCTTCGAGCCCCATCGCGAAACGGCCGGCAAACAGCGGGTGGAATTTCATGAACCCCGCCCAGGCCTCGTCGAACAGGATGTAGTCGCACAGGTGCCCGATCTTGGCGACGATCGCGCGGGCGTCATAGATCGTACCGTCGTAGGTGCACTGTTCGATCACCGCGGCGCGAAACGGCCGTTCGCGCCGCCACGCATCCGGATCTTCGACCAGCGGGTGATTCCTGATCTTCTCGCGGATGCGCGTCTCGTCGAGCGTCTCGTAATAGATCGGTCCGATCAGTCCGTATGCGTTGCGGTCGGTCTCAAGAAAGATTGGAATCGCGCCGCCGATGAACAGTGCGCCGTGATGCGCCGCCTTGTGGTTATTGCGGTCGAACAGCACGAGATCGCCCTGCGCAAGCAGCGCCGAGAGCACAATCTTGTTGGATGCCGACGTCCCGTTGAGCACGAATAGGTCTTCTCTGCGCCGAAGATCGCGGCGGCTTCCTTTTGCGCCTCCAGCGCCGGACCCTCGTGCACCAGCAGATCGCCCAGCTCGAGCACCGAGTTGTCGAGGTCGTCGCGGAACACCGCCTCGCCGAGATGCTCGACAAAGATGCGGCCGATTGGGCTTCGGTTGTAAAAAATGCCGCCGTTGTGCCCAGGGCAGGTCCACAGCTGGTTGCCGCGCTTCGCATAATCGACGAGCGCGCCGAAGAACGGCGTCTTCAGCGTCTCGGCGTACCGCTTGAGCCGGCTGATCAGGTTCTTGGCGATGAACTCCGGGGTCTCTTCGGCCAGGAAAACGTAGCCATCGATATAGTCGAGCACCTCGACCGGGATGTCCTCGAACCGCTTGCGGCGCACCAGCATCACGATCGGCATTTCGAGGCCGCGGCGGCGCATCAGGTTGATCAGCGCCGCGGTCTTTCCTTCCAGTCCCTTGCGGCCCCAGTCGACCACCATGCAGCCAATCGCGGCGTCGGCCTGCACCGCAATTTCGGCGTCCTCGATCCGCCGCGCCCGCACGACCTGGAAACCAAGTTGCTCGATTGCGGCAATGATCTGGGCGAGCCGCGCCCCTTCCAGATCGTCGGCGTCGAACGCCGGCGCGCACACCAAGAAGGTGAACCGTCTGAAGAAATCCATCCGTTGTCCCGCCGCGCCACGCCGGTGAGCGATGCGTGCGGCACCGCCGCGCGCGCTCGCGGGCTGTGAGGCCCGGCAATTAAAGCCACGCCCAACACGACAAACGGATGACAGCTCTAGTCGGCGACAGATATCCGCCGCGAAGGCCGCTATCGCTGCGGCTCGCGCCACCGCCTGGTTACGGCGGCTTTGACCACGCCCTGTTCAACCCAAAACTTGAGCTGACGGCCATCGCGCGGACAGCAGTGCGCGTCGTCGTTGCTCCAATCGATGGTGTCGATCACGACTGACTGCGCCGCAATGTCAGCCTTCATGAAATTGATGCTGTTCGTGCCCGCAAAGACCATTGCGCGTTCGATGTCCGGCGTAAATTTGTGCAGCCGGATGTCGGAGATCGATTTGCCCGACTGTTTGATATCGAACGCGGCAATCGCAGAGTGCCAATTGTTGCCGCCGCCGCACCCCTCGACCGAGTACACGAGGATCACGACGCTGACATCCTCCAGATTGTAAGGCGCGATCGTGCCGAAGGTGAATCCGGTCAGCGTGCAACCCTTTTCGGGCTGCAGCAGTCCCAACATCTGCTTAAGCGCGGCTGGCGTCAGATCGAATGAAGTCCGCTCGGCGGCAGTGCCGGCGGGCTGAGCGACCGCTGCAGCCGAAAACAGTGCGGCAACCGCGAAGCTTGAGAAAAGCGTTTTGCGCATTGCTCTTTCCCCCGTGGATCAAAGCTGTCCGTGGGCCTGGAACCACCTCCGCCTTGGCGAGTTGAATGTACCAGACATAGAGGTGGGATATGTGGAAACTCCCCGTTGACCAAGACGACATGACGCTTGCCGTTGCGGCAATCGTCTCCGCCGTCGCCATTTCACTCGCACTTATGTAGTGCCGTTCTGAGCGGCCTTTTTCGCCGCAACGCGTCGGTCATCAACCGTCATCATGGAGGCACGAGCGCGCCCCGGCGTGCTCGTGCCGACATTTGGGCTACCGTTGGGCGCGGCCGCGGCCGGATTCCGGCTCTGCGCGGCCGCCCTCCAAAACCGCTCGTTTCTGAACCTGCGCTCGTCCGTTGACGACCAACACGGGAGCGTGAACCTGGCGCGTTCACGTAGAGGTGCCGGGGCACCAGCTCAGGGTCGCAAAATAGTTACTGCGGCGTGTGCGCCGCGTCACATTGCAGAATCGGGAGAAGGCCCATCTTTAGGGAAGTTGAAATCGCAGGTGATGCGACGGAAGAACGCCCAACGAAGCGGAGCAACACAGCGTTCACGCCGTCGACGGAGGCGAACATGATGACGATCCGACATCCAGCGGCCGAGACCGCGGACCATTCGGCGAGATCGTCGCTCGATGCTTCTGAGCGTCGGCCTCACCAGACCGGGCTTCGTCGAACGAAGGCCGCATATCGTTTCCCGCTCTACGCGCTGCACGGCGATGAGCGCCGGGCCGGCAAGACCGCGAAGCTGCTCGATCTCTACGCGCGGCTTAACCTGGGCGCGCTGTAGAGCGCCCAACTCACGGATTGCGGCTGCCGCAGGATGCCGCTGCATTGGCGCCGTCCTGTTTTCGCGGGACATCTTTAGCGAACCGCAGCAGGTCGCCGGACTTCCCTGGCGTCTTTCCCGCCGCCTCCGTCAAGGGAGTTGCAGCGATGAACGGGCGGGCGAATAGTATCTGGCATGGACCAGCTGCTCCCCCTCGCCCAGAAGATCGCCGCGCGACTGATCGAGCGTCGCGAGACGATTGCGGTCGCGGAAGGCTCGAGCGGTGGCCTGCTATCGGCGGCCCTGCTGGCAGTACCGGGCGCGTCCGCGTATTTTCGCGGCGGTGCCGTGATCTACACGGCGGTGGCGCGGACCGCGCTGCTTGACATCGGCGTAGCCGAGATGGCCGGGATCCGGGCCGCGAGCGAGCCCTATGCGGCGCTGCTGGCGCGGCGCATGCGCGAACGTCTCGGTGCGACGTGGGGCCTTGCCGAGTCGGGCGCGTCGGGACCGAGCGGCAACCGTTACGGCGACCCGGCCGGGCATTCCTGCTTCGCCGTTTCCGGCCCGACCGAACGCACGCTGACGTTGCGAACGGCCAGTGCCGATCGGCACGCCAACATGTGGATATTTTCATCACACGCCCTTGCGCTGGTAGCCGAGGTCATCGGCGCCTGAGACGCATATGAGGAACAGCATGAGCAAGGGCGATGCAGGTGGCGTCAACCTTACCGGCGTGTGGCAGGGCCTTTACACCTACCCCGGCATCAACAGGTCGGTGGCGTTCGTTGCGACGTTGATCGAGACGCCGGGCACGCTCACGGGAGCGACGCACGAGCCGTGCGTCTTCCGCGACGGCGCGGGTGGGACGCTGTTCGCAACGCTGCTGGGCGGCCGCGAGGGGCGCCGCGTCATGTTTCGCAAAACCTACGACGGCGCCGGCCCGAATTACGACCTTGTCGATTATGAAGGCACGTTGAGCGCGGACGGGATTGAGATCGAGGGCCGCTGGGTCATCCGGCGGGTGTGGTCCGGCACATTCCTGATGATCCGCGAGTCCGGCAAGGCCGCGGCACGCACCCGCAAAGTGTTCGCGCGCGCGTAGGCGGACAACTGGTTCGCCGGACGGTAAATTGGTGGCATACTCGTGCACGCAGCATCCGCCGACCAAACGAGCGATGCGCATTTCAGTGCCGCCGATTTGAAGTTCCTGCATCATCTGCCGCAAGCTCGTTGCGATGTATGGGGAACTTCGGAAACGGAGCACGAGGGGAGCAGGCCCATGCCGAAGACGCGCCGAACTGTCTTGCGCCTTTCAACCGCCGCGCTGGCGGCCGCCGCATGGCCGCGGCGGGCGCCTGCGGATGCCTGGCCAAGCCGTCCGGTGCGCGCGGTGATTCCGTTCACCGCGGGTTCGACCGTCGACATCATTGGGCGCATCGTGCTGGAGCCGTTGGCGGCTCACCTCGGACAGCCGATCGTGGTCGAGAACCGGGGAGGAGCCGGCGGCAGCATCGGCGCGGCCGCAGTCGCCAAGGCTGACCCCGATGGCTACACGCTTCTGATCAACGCATCCGCCCATTCGGCGGCGCCCGCGATTTATCCGAACCTCTCCTACGACACGGCGCGCGATTTCTCCGCTGTCGTGTCGTTCGGCAGTGTCCCCAACGTGACCGTAATTTCGCCCGCCAGGGGCATCAGGACGCTGCCCGAGCTCATCGCCGCCGCAAAGAACAGCTCGCTCACGTTCGCGTCTGCCGGCATCGGAAGCGCCACGCACTGGAGCGCAGAGCGGCTGCTGCTGAGCGCCGGCGTCAAGGCGTTGCACGTTCCATTCAAGGGCGGCCCCGAGGCGCTCACCGAAGTGATGACCGGCCGCGTCGATTTCATGTGTCCGGGCGTCTCGTCGAGCCTGGCCTTCATCCGCGAAGGCAAGCTGATCCCGCTCGCGGTCTGCACGCCGACGCGGACGGCCGCGCTTCCCGACGTTCCGACGTCGCTCGAAGCGGGCTATCCGGATTCCGACTACACCTTCTGGAATGGAATGTTCGTTCCCGCGGCAACCCCGCGCGACATCGTCGAGCGTCTGTACAAAGGTACCCAGCAGGTCTTGCAGCAGCCCGGCGTGCGCGCGCGCTTTGCGCCTCAGGGCATCGAGCCTATGCCGCTCACTCCAGCCGAATTTGACGCGCTGGTCAGAAAAGAGATCGCCATCAATATGGCGCTCGTGAAAGCCGCCGGCCTCAAATTCAACTAAAATGGCTGGGACAAAGTCAGCGGCAGTGGGGTCGGGATGATCATGCTACCGCCACCCTTAAGGGTAAATTAAGGACACACCCTTAATCAGGGTATAGCGGGTGACAGCCGTCACTGACGCGGAAAATGACCGCGCTTAGGATGGCTCATCAATCGATCACAGCTGCAGTTTGGGGCTCGCGCGGGCGCCTGCCGGTGCTGGCAGTGGACCGCCAAATCGAGATGGAGGGCAATATGACCAGGACCTTGGCTACGTTCGCGGTTGCGGCGACCCTGGCGGCTGGCGCGGTGGCGCTTCCCAAGGACGCGAATGCAACTTGTTTCGGGTGCTATGTGGGGGCAGGCGTCGTCGGCGGCTTGTTGCTCGGCGCAGCAATTGCCTCGGCGCCACCGGTCTATGCGGCTCCGCCGCCTGTCGTTGTGGCTCCGGCCGTGGTCTACGCGGCGCCGGCACCGCCGCCGTGTTACTGGCAGACCCAGCGCGTTTGGACCGGCTACAACTGGGCCTATCAGCGCGTTCGCGTCTGCTACTGACACACGGCGTCTAGATCCAATTTTCTCATGGCCGGGCATGTCCCGGCCATTTCTTTTGTCGGGGACGCTCGTTGCGAATTGAAAAGGCGCAGCTCGGCGAGGAATTAGTCCTGCGCCGCGGTCGAAGCGTAATCCGTCATCTGCCCGGCAAGCGCGCGGGCGAAGGTGTCGAGCGAGTCGTCGGGCCGAAATCCGACCGATGATGCGCAGAGGCTTGTCGAAGCCCTGCGCGAACGCCGGCGGGATCCGACGCACGGCGGCCATCAACAATCCCGTCGCAGATGTTGACAAAAGCCGCCGCCGGCTGAGCATCAGTGCTGCGTAAGCGATTCGACTCACCATGGCCGCAATCTGACCGGAGTGTTCGAGCGTCATTCAGACCCAGCGGTTGAAACTTACGGCAATCGGACGACGCGTCGGGATTCCGTTTCTGGAGGGGCACGCAATGCGCAAGACGCTCATCGCCGTCGCTGCGGCCGCGACCGTTGCGGGTGCGGCGATCACAGGTGCAAGCCCTGCACAAGCCTGGTGCTTCTGGGGGTGTGACGCGGGCGTCGGTGCTCCTGCCGCCGGCCCGCCTCCCGGCGCGCTATTGGCAGGTTCGGCGCAACCGTACGGCGCCTATTACGGCTACGGGCCGGCTTACTTTTACGCGCCCGCGCAGACCTATTACGGCCCCAGTCCGGGGTGCTTTTGGCGCAATCAACGATTCTGGGACGGTAACACGTGGCGCGCCCAACGGGTGCAGACCTGCTACTGAGTTCCAACCGGCCGAAATGATCACGTCCGGCACCCACCAGTGTCGGGCGTGCGCTTTTTGCAACACTGGCGCGCCGTCGCGCCGCCGGGATGTCACCACGCTTTACTCGGTTGGTCCGCTCGATTCATCCTGAGCGCCCGCTGATTCGGTAGCCCTTGTTGCGTTGGCGTTCCTAACTACGCGAGTCGAACGTTCGCCAAACGCCATCGGGTCCACCATGAAAGCGTTTCTCCGCATATTCACTGCGGTTTTGAGCATCTCGGCCGCCGGTGTTGCCGGCGCGCCCCCGGCGGGAGCCGCCGACCTGGGCTTCCTCGGTGGCCTCTTTGGCGGCGGCGACAGGCCGCCGCCGGGCCCGCCCCCCGAATACGCGGCGCCCTCGCCGCTGGCGGGCGCATATGTCCCGGTCTCGCCGCCCGGTATGATCACCTATCCGGGCTACACCGCAGCCTACCCGAACACGGCATGCCGTGGCGCCTACTGGGCCCGCAAGCCGATTTTCAATGCGGACGGACTGTTGGTCGGCTACTCGCGACCACAATATATGTGCCCGCAGTGGTACTGAGGCGGCGCCGGTTTAGATCGCCATATTTAGATCGCCAGAATTCGCCTAGGTCGCGCCGCCGCAGCGTGCCGCGCCAATTCGCCGCGCCACTGTGATTTCTCACAGTAACTTGCAGCGCAAACTGCAGATAACCTGCGCCACAGCGGGCGACGCGAAAACGAACACACGCACATGCGCGGCGCGCGCCACGTATTCATGCCCCGTACAGGAACGAGATCGGATACTCGGGTGTTCAACAAATAAGACTAATAAGATTCTAGCTGGGAGGTATGTCATGCGACGAGTCGGTCGAATAGGCATCATCCTGCTGGCGCTGATCCTCGGCGCCGCGCCCGCCTTGGCCCGTGGTGGCGGCGGCGGTGGCGGCGGCGGTCATGGTGGCGGTGGCGGCGGCCATGGTGGCGGCGGCGGTGGTCACTTCGGCGGTGGCGGTGGTCACTTTGGCGGCGGCGGCGGCGGCCACTTTGGCGGTGGCGGCCACTTCGGCGGAGGCGGTCACATTGGTGGCGCTCACTTCAGCGGCGGGCATTTCGGTGGTCGCAGCATCTCGAGCGCGATGCGCTCAACCCATGGCGGCGGCCTGCACTCGTTCAGCCGGGGCGGTGGCCGTTCCTTCGCGCACTCCTTAAGCCGCGGCAACGGGCGTTCCCTCGCGCGCTCGCTGAGTCACGGAAATCGTTCGTTCGCACGTTCATCTGCGCGCGGCAATCGCGTGGCCTCGCGCTCAGTGAACCGCGCCAATCGGGTCGCGGGTCGCAACGTCGGCCGCAACGCGACCCGCAACGCGCTCGCCCGGAACGCGACGCGCAACGCGCTCGCCCACAACGCAGCGCGCACTCGCACCGCCGGCAATGCGCTTATGTCGCATCGGTTTGCCAACGCGGGCTGGCACCGCAACGGGGTGATCGGCAACCGCTTCCTGGCCAATCGATGGGCACACGCCGGCTGGTTTCACAACTGGTGGCGGCACCGCGTGGTGTTTGGCTGGTGGGGACCGGTGTTCTGGCCCTACGCCTATTACGATGTGTTCGCGAGCATATTCTGGCCCTACGCGTATTGGCCGTACGTCTACGACCCGTTCTGGTACTACGGCTACCCGGATCTCTACGCAGGGATATTCTGGCCCTACGGCTACGACGATTTCGCGGTTCCGCCTCCGATCGGCTACGGCGGAGCCGGTTACGCGAGCGGCGCCTACGGCGGGCCGGGCTACGCACCCGGAGGCCCGCGCTACTCAGGCGGCGCGCAACGCTATGCAAGCGCGCGCGCCAGCGGAAATCCACCCGGCGGACCGACCTCGGATGTGCGCAGCACGACCCAGGCCGCCATGGGCCGCTACACCGAATACTGCGGCGACGATTCGCGCGACGTAGCGGGTGTTCCGGTCGACGACATCCAGAAGGCCGTCGACCCCAATGACGCCCAGCGTGCAGCCCTCGACGAACTCGGCAACGCTTCGGTGCAGGCGGCGCAGATCGTCAAGGCCGCCTGTCCGAAGGACGTGTCGCTCACGCCGATCGGCCGCATGGATGCGATGGTGCAGCGGGTGCAGTCGATGCTCGATGCCGTGAAGGTGGTGCGGCCCCCGCTCGAAAAGTTCTACAACATGCTGACGGATGAGCAGAAGGCGCGCTTCAACGCGCTCGGTCAGCAAACCCAGTCGCAGCAAGGCGGGCAGCAGACGGCGCAGGCCGCGACTGACGGCTCGCCGGCCAAGAATTGCACGAACCGGGCAATTCCGGACTGGCCGACCGCCCAGATCCGGACCAGCGTGCGGCCGACGCCGGACCAGCAAACAAGCCTCGATGCGCTGCAGACCGCGGCGGCGAGGGCCAAGGACATGCTGCTGTCATCCTGCCCGACCGACATGCCGTCAACACCGCTCGCCCGCATCTCGGCCATCGAGCAGCGCTTGCAGACTATCCTGGCGGCGGTGCAGACGGTGCGGGGTCCGCTCAACGACTTCTACGGTTCGCTGAGCGACGAACAGAAGGCCCAGTTCAACACGCTCGGGCGCGGCACGCGTCCGCCCAAGCAGGGTTGACGAACTCACCGGCTGCTGACCGTCAATTCGCAACTGAGCTGGCCGGCCCATACGCCGGCCAGTTTGTTTAACGGGGCGGCACTAGTTCCTGCCGGCGGTGCTCTGCATGTGGTCCAGCACCACAGACGTCGGCCAGCAATCGACGGTCAATCCGTTGGCCTTCTGGTAGGCGCCGAGCGCGGCGCGCGTCTTCATGCCGGCCTTACCGTCGATTTTATCTGAATAAAGTCCGACCTTGGTGAGGCCGCGTTGCATGTTCTCGACCTGTGCGGTCGGCATCTGCACCAGAGTCGCCCAAGGTGTCTCGAACGACGGCTTGCCAGCAATGCGGTCGCTCAAATGACCGACGAACAAAACGTAGAGATCGGAGAAATTGTATTCCTTGATCACAAAGTAGTTCTTCGGGGTGAGAAATGAGGGCCCGTAGAGACCTGCGGGCTGCAACAGCGAGGCCGGTATCTCGAGTTCCTCCGGGCGCAGCTTGCGGCCATAGGCTGGCGTATAGCCCAGGCGCAGCCATTCGCTGATCGGCTTGGTGTTTTCCGGGACCCCGATAGTGCAGTCGGTGTTGCGCGGAGCCCGTACCTCGATCGCCCACGGCTCACCGCGCTGCCAGCCCTTGTCGACAAGCTGTTTGGCGGCGGACGCCAGCGCGTCCGGCGTCGACGTCCAGATGTTGCGCCGGCCATCGCCATCGAAATCGACCGCGGAACGAAAATAGTCGGAGGGCATAAATTGCGTGAGCCCCATCGCACCGGCCCATGAGCTTTTCATGTCGGCAAGTTTGATGTCGCCCTCATCGAGCATCTTGAGGGCGAGCAGGAATTCCTGACGGAACTGGTCTTTGCGGCGGCCGAGGTAAGCCTGGGTCGCGAGCACGCGGATTGCGCTTTTCGAATCCTTGGCGCGGCCGAAATCGGTTTCGCGTCCCCAGATCGCCAGCACCACCGACCCCGGCACCCCGAATTTCTTTTCGATTTCCGCGAGTGTGCCGCGATTTTCGTCGGCAAGTTTGCGGCCCTGCGCCGCCAATCGTTGAATGGAGGACTCCCGAATATAGTCGGCCGGCGCCTGCACGAATTCCGCCTGGCCGCCCGACGGCCGCTCGGGCCGGCCCGGAATGATCAGGTCGGGCAACGACAGATCGGGCTCGAGCCCACGCGTCGCGGCATCGAAGGTCGCGCGCGAGATTCCCATCTGCTGGGCTTCCGGCCACAGGCCCGCAAGCCACTGCTGAAATGCTTGATCGGCGGCGCGGCCCGTGGAGGGAGCGAGCGCCGCGAAGAGCGCCAGCGCGACGCCGGCGCAGAGACTACGTGTCATGCTGCAAACGCCGGATCGATCCGCTCGGCCAGCCGGATGAAATATTGCCAACTGTGATCCTCGCGCGGCGCATTGCCGCGATTGCTGACACCCATCTGGGCTTTGGTGTGCTTCTGCACGTCTTCGGGAATGATCTGGTATGGCCGCCCGGTCGCTAGTATCCGCTCCTGCAACGCGCATGCGTCGATCAAAGCGCGCATCCAGCCAAACGCCTCGCCCACCGACGCACCGACGCTCAGCAGACCGTGATTGCGCATGATCAAGGTATGTTTGTGACCAAGGTCGTGGAGAATGCGCGGTACCTCGTCTTCCTGATTGGCGAGCCCTTCGAAGGCGTGATAGCCGACCTCGTCGCAAAGCCGGCAGCCGCCTTGGCCGAAGATCATCAGACCGTCATGAATGGCGCCAATCACGACGCCGGCGTCCTCGTGGGTGTGGATCACACAGTTGATATCCGGCCGGGCCTTCAGGATGCCGCTGTGAAAGTTGAACCCGGCGGACGCAAGCCGTATGCCCGAATGTGTCAGCACATGGCCGTCATAATCGACCGTCGCCAGCGCCGACGCCGTGATCTCGTCCCACCCGAGCCCGAGCGGGTTCATCAGGAACAGATCGGAATCAGGAATGCGCAGCGTGATGTGATTGAGCGTGTCGATGTTCCAGCCAAGGTGATGGGCAATCCGGAACGCGGCCGCGAGTTCTATTCTGAGCTTGCGCTCCGTTTCACTCACCGAACGGTCCAGCGCAACGCCGCCGATGCGTGAGATCGGCATTCGCTCGTTCATGACCTGGCTCCCGTTTCGAACTCTCGTTAGCCCACAGCCAGCCTAACCCAATCGGCGCGCACGGCAAACAGGGTAGCGAGCGGCGACGGGTTTGCTACTCCGATGCGTCAGCGGGTGAATTTCTTGTATTTGATCCGATGCGGAATCGTGGAATCCGTTCCCAGCCGGCGCATTTTGTCCTGCTCGTAGTCCTGGAAATTGCCCTCGAACCATTCGACATGGCTGTCGCCTTCGAACGCCAGCATGTGGGTCGCGATGCGGTCGAGGAACCAACGATCGTGGCTGATGATCACGGCGCAGCCGGCGAAGTCCTCCAGCGCCTCTTCGAGCGCTCGCAAGGTATCGACATCGAGGTCGTTGGTCGGCTCGTCGAGCAGGAGCACGTTCGCGCCCGACTTGAGCATCTTGGCGAGGTGCACGCGGTTGCGTTCGCCGCCCGACAGCTGGCCGACCTTCTTTTGCTGATCGGCGCCGCGGAAGTTGAACGAGCTGCAATAGCCGCGCGAATTCACTTCACGCTTGCCGAGCTGGAGCAGGTCGAGGCCGCCGGAGATTTCCTGCCACACGGTCGCGTTGTTGTTGAGACTGTCGCGTGACTGGTCGACATAACCGAGATGCACCGACTCGCCGATCTTGATCCTGCCCTGGTCGGGCTTCTCTTGTCCGGTAATCATGCGAAACAGCGTAGTCTTGCCGGCGCCGTTCGGCCCGATCACGCCGACGATGCCGCCGGGCGGCAGCTTGAAGGTGAGCCCGTCGATCAGCAGCTGGTTGCCGAAGCCTTTGCCGAGGCCGTCGAAATCAACGACGTTCTGGCCGAGCCGCTCGGCAACCGGGATGACGATCTGCGCGGTCTGCTGGGTCTTTTCCGATGCCTTGGCGAGCAGATCCTCGTAGCGCTGGTAACGCGCCTTGGATTTGGCTTGGCGCGCGCGCGGGCTCGCCGCGATCCACTCCTGCTCGCGCGTGAGCGTGCGCTGATGCGCTTCATCCTCGCGTCCCTCCTGCTCGAGGCGTTTCTGCTTCTGCGTAAGCCACGAGGAGTAATTGCCCTCGTACGGAATGCCGCGCCCGCGATCGAGCTCGAGAATCCAGCCGGTGACGTTGTCGAGAAAGTAGCGGTCGTGGGTGACGATCAGGATCGCGCCCGGATAGTTGCTCAGGTGTCCCTCGAGCCAGGCCGTGGTCTCGGCGTCGAGGTGGTTGGTCGGCTCATCGAGCAGCAGCAGCTCGGGCTGTTCGAGCAGCAACCTGCACAGCGCGACGCGGCGGCGTTCGCCGCCGGACAGATTGTCGACATTCGCGTCGTCGGGCGGGCAACGCAGCGCGTCCATCGCCTGGTCGATCTTGGAGTCGAGGTCCCAGAGCCCCTTGGATTCGATCTCGTCCTGCAGCTTCGTCATCTCGTCGGCGGTCTCGTCGGAATAGTTCGCGGCGAGTTCGTTGTAGCGGTCGAGAATAGCCTTCGACGCGGCTACCCCTTCCATGACGTTCTCACGCACCGATTTGTCGGCGTCGAGGTGCGGCTCCTGCGGCAGATAGCCGACGCGCGCGCCTTCGGCGGCCCAGGCCTCGCCGGAAAAATCCTTGTCGAGCCCGGCCATGATGCGCAGCAAGGTCGACTTGCCGGAGCCGTTGACCCCGAGCACGCCGATCTTGGCATCCGGATAGAACGACAAGTTGACGTTCTCCAGGACCTTGCGGTTGCCCGGATAGGTCTTGG
>DATIPA010000081.1:0-2779 GCA_035472475.1 Xanthobacteraceae bacterium
ATTTGGTAGCTGGGTACGAGTCCGAGCCCTTCTGAGGCTCTCGAATGGCTTTTCCCCCCGTTCGGGAGCCTCCCCCGCCTTCCCCTGAATGCCCACCCGCCCGCCGGTTCATCGCCCCGCCGGGGCACGATCCACAGCCGAACGCCGCGCCGCCTATGATGCCGCGCGCGTCTCGCCGTCGCGCATCTATGGCCGCCGCTGGCAAGCATTGCGCCGCGCCTACCTCGCCGCGCACCCGCTCTGTGAATGCGGTTGCGGCTACGCCGCCGCCGTCGTCGACCATCGTCGCGCACACAACGGCGACCGCGGTCTGCTCTATGACTGGTCGAACCTGCAGGCGCTGACCAAAGCCTGCCACGACCGCAAGACCGCCGCCCGCGACGGCGGGTTCGGCAACCCGCTGGTTTTCATTTCCTAACCGCGAAAAATCGACTGTGACGCGATCTACACCGCTTGCGGAAAAAACTTCCGACCCCCCTATCCCCGCGCCGTGGCCGGCCGACCAGGTCGAGCGCCGGCCGGTCGCGGATCTTATTCCATACGCACGCAATGCCCGTCGACACCGTGCCTCTCAGATCGCCGAGATCGCCGCCTCGATCCGCGAATGGGGCTGGACGATGCCCGCACTGATCGACGAGACGGACGAGATCATCGCCGGACATGGACGGGTGCTGGCCGCCCGCCAGCTCGGCATCACGGATATCCCGGTCGTCGTCGCGCGCGATTGGACGGAGGCGCAGAAGCGCGCCTATCGCCTGGCCGACAACGAGATCACCTTGCATGGAACTTGGAACACCGAACTGTTGCGGGTCGAGTTGGCCGACCTTCGGGATCAGGGTGTCGATCTCGAACTGATGGGGTTCGCCGCAAGTGACGCGCTCGGGCACCAGGACATGACCGCGGACGAACTGCCGCAGGCGCTGCAACTGCAGCCGGCGCGCGAATACGCGGTGATCATGTGCGACGGTGCCGACGAGTGGGAGCGCCTGAAGGAGGCGCTGTCACTGACGCCCGTGCGCCGCGGCGGGTACAAGAAGGGCTCGCCATTCGACGATGTCGGGACGCAACGCGTCGTCAAGGCGGCGGACCTGTTCAGCTTGCTCGATGCTCATAGCTGTTCCGAGTAAAGGCCGCGCTGGGCGCGTCACGACGCAAGCGGTGTTGCCGTCGTGCGCGCTCTATGTGCCGCTGCTCGAGGTGCCGGCTTACCAGCGGACGGGCGGTCGCAACGTCGTGGCGGTGCCGAACGAGGTGCGCGGGATCACCGCGACGCGCAACTGGATCTTGCGCAGCACCGAGGATCCGCGGGTGGTGATGATCGACGACGACGTGAAGACGCAGGGGTGGCGTGAGTTGCTAGAGCGCGCCTCGACGAGCCATCAGCTCGACGAAGCTGGCTGGCTCGCCGAGTTTCGCAAGTTGTTCGAACTGACCGAGCAGCTCGACTACCGGATCTGGGGTGTCGCAACCGACGGCGCCGGCCGCGCGATCTACCCTTACAACCCGTTCCGCTTCCGCTCCTACGTCACCGCGTCCTGCATGGGCCTGATCAACGATGGGCGCACCTACTTTGACGAGAGCTATCTGAGTAAAGAGGATTACGAACTCTGCGCGCGCTGCATCAGTGAGGACGGCGGGGTGGTGTGCGCACAGTATCTCTATTGGGTGAATCTGCATTACAGCGCTGGCGGTGTGCAGGGGTTTCGCACGCAAACGATGGAAGTCGATTGCATCCGCCGCCTGCGCCGCGCCTATCCCGGCCTGGTGCGGGTCGTGCAGCGCAAAACGAACGATTGGGCAATCGAGATCGCGGCATAGACATGGCTGGACGTCGACCGAAACCGACCGCATTGCATCGCCTGCAGGGCACCTACAACGCGACCAATCACGGCCGCGACCGAGCGCTTGAGCCGATCCCCGTGGGCGATCTCTACGCCGCCCCGCACGGGCTCACCGCGACGCAGCGCGCGAGCTGGCGCTATGCGATCGAGCACTCGCCCAAGAACCTGTTGAAGAAGATCGACCGCGGAATGCTCAAAATCTGGGTCATCGCCGAGGACCATCTCGACACGGCGAACCAGATGCAGGCGCTGCTCGACCGCGACACCAAGCTGAAGTTGCTCGTTCGTGGTCCGTTCGGTCTGATCGCGTCGCCTTATGAGGAGATCATCGACAAGAACAGCAAGCGCATGTTTCGCGCCGCGCAGGAACTCGGTTTCTCACCGGCCGCGCGCCCTCGATTGCACGTCGAGCCGCAGCCGGACGCCACGGAGGACGCGGATAATCCGTGGGCGATGCTGCGGCTATTGCCCGGAGGAAAAGAGTAAGTGCGACCGGAGAGCGCCGCGCCTGTTGGAGGGGCGCGACGCCGCTCCCGATTAGCGGACCCGCTTCACCTTGAACACGAAGAACAAGGCGATTATGATCCGCAATCGGAGACGGTAATGACGTGTCCGCGTCATTTGTCCCTCCGATCAGGCGCCGCCGCGGCCAATCCACGGCGGCGTTATCGTTTTAGCACCCCTGTTCAAGCCAGGGGCAGGCCATGAGCGACCCGCGGCGGTTTGTTCCCGATTCGATCACCTACGCCGAGCAGCTCGCCCGCGATGCGAACGCGGCAAGTGTTCACGCCCGGCTGGCCTGCGAGCGCTTTCTGCACGATCTCGACGACGCCAAGCGTCCGGGGAGCCGCTGGGAGTTCCGCGAAGAGCTGGCCGCTCGGGCGATGCTGTTCGCCGCAATGATGCCGAACATCAAAGGACCGGAAGCCGGCAAGCCG
>DATIPA010000082.1:0-19449 GCA_035472475.1 Xanthobacteraceae bacterium
TGGACTGGCTGCGGCTCATTCGTAGCGAACATGTTGGGCCACGCACGTTTCGGACGTTGCTCAATCATTTTGGCGGCGCGGCCGCGGCGCTCGCGGCGCTGCCGGACCTCGCACGCCGCGGCGGCGCGCGCGGCGCGACCAAAGTCTGTACTCGAGCCGATGCCGAGCGCGAACTTGCAGCGGCCGAGCGTTTGGGTGTCACTTATCTGGCGCTCGGGGAGCCGGACTATCCCGTGCGTCTGCAAGCGATCGATGATCCGCCGCCGTTGATCGCGGTGCGTGGCAACCGCGCCGCCCTTGCTCTCCCCGCGGTCGGAATCGTCGGCTCGCGCAACGCGTCAGCGGCCGGTGCGAAGTTCGCGCAAATGCTCGCACGTGACCTGGCCGACGCCGGCTTCGCGGTGGTCTCCGGCCTGGCGCGCGGGATCGACGCTGTCGCTCATCGGGCCGCCCTGACAACGGGAACGATCGCGGTGCTGGCCGGCGGCCATGACCGCATTTATCCGCCCGAACATGCCGAGCTGGCGCACGCGCTGCTCGCAAACGGATGCGCAATCTCGGAGATGCCTCTTGGCTGGGAGCCTCGCGCAAATGACTTCCCCCGCCGCAATCGCCTGATCTCCGGCCTCGCGCTCGGCGTCGTCGTGGTTGAGGCCGCGAAGCGCTCGGGGTCTCTGATCACCGCACGGTTTGCGCTCGAGCAAGGGCGCGAGGTCTTTGCCGTGCCGGGCTCCCCGCTCGACCCGCGCGCCGTAGGGACCAACAGCCTGCTCAAACAGGGAGCGACCCCCGTCACCGAGGCCGCCGACGTGATCAGCGTCTTGCAGCCGATCCTGGGGCGCCCGGCGGCGCCGGTATCTCAACCGCCGGAACCCTCCGGCCTCACCGATCGCGCCGACAGCGAGGAAGCCGCAGCGCGCGTCATGGCGCTACTCGGGCCGACGCCCGTCACGATCGACGACCTCATTCAACTGTCCGGTGTTAGCGCCGCGGTCGTCCGTACGGTTTTGCTTGAACTCGAAATCGCCGGACGGCTGCAGCGGGAGCGCGGTGGGCGCGTCGCCTTGGCCGGCTGAGAGCCGGACTCACCTCCGCGGTATTCGACAACCGCTGGCCGATCAGCAGCCACTCTTATAGGCTGTATGCGCGAGCTCTACGTTGCGTAGATTGCAGTCCGAGCCGGAATGAAATCTATTTTATTTCCAATGCCTTATGCCATAAGTCTGGACTACGCGCGGGATCGCGATTTGACTTTGGGGATTCCCTTACCCATTTTCGCGGCGCCGCGCGCTGGCTGTGCCGGGAACTCCGCGCACCCGCAAAACCACGGGTTGTCATGAACGTCGTCGTTGTTGAATCGCCGGCTAAAGCCAAGACAATCAATAAGTATCTGGGCCGAGGCTACGAGGTTCTGGCCTCCTTTGGCCACGTCCGCGACCTGCCGCCGAAGAATGGCTCGGTCGACCCCGACCACGACTTCCGCATGCTCTGGGAAGTCGATCCCAAAGCTCAAAAGCGGCTCAACGATATCGCACAGGCTCTCAAGGGTTCCACCAAGCTTATTCTCGCGACCGACCCGGATCGGGAAGGCGAAGCGATCTCATGGCACGTCCTGGAAGTGCTGAAGGAGAAGAAAGCGCTCAAAGACCAGGAGGTCGAGCGCGTGGTGTTCAACGCCATCACCAAGCAGTCGGTGACCGAGGCGATGGCCAACCCGCGCCATATCGACCACGCCCTGGTCGACGCCTACCTGGCACGCCGGGCGCTGGACTATCTTGTTGGGTTTACCCTGTCGCCGGTGCTCTGGCGCAAACTGCCCGGTGCGCGGTCGGCCGGGCGCGTTCAATCGGTTGCTCTGCGGCTCGTGTGCGATCGCGAGCTCGAGATCGAGAAGTTCGTTGCCCGGGAGTTCTGGTCGCTGGTGGCGACGCTCGCCACTCCGCGCGGCGAGACGTTCGAGGCGCGGCTTGTGGGAGCCGATGGCCAAAAAATCCAGCGGCTCGACATCGGATCCGGCGCGGAGGCCGAGGCGTTCAAGCAGGCGCTCGACACCGCGACCTTTGCGGTCGCCGCCGTTGAGGCCAAACCGTCCAAGCGCAATCCGTATCCGCCGTTCACGACCTCGACCCTGCAGCAGGAGGCCAGCCGCAAGCTCGGCTTTGCTCCCGCCCACACGATGCGGATCGCGCAGCGCCTTTACGAAGGCGTGGATATCGGCGGCGAGACGGTCGGACTGATCACCTACATGCGCACCGACGGCGTGCAGATCGCCGAGGATGCGCTGCCGGCGATCCGCAAGGTGATCGGCGCCGACTACGGCGAACGCTACGTTCCAGAAACCGCGCGGCGCTATCAGACCAAGGCCAAGAATGCGCAGGAAGCGCACGAGGCCATCCGTCCGACCGATGTCGCGCATAGGCCGCGCGACGTCGCCCGGCATCTCGAACCTGAGCAGGCCAAGCTTTATGAGCTGATCTGGATGCGCGCGGTCGCAAGCCAGATGGAGTCCGCCGACATCGAACGCACCACCGCCGATATCTCCGCCAAGGTCGGGGCGCGCCTGCTCGACCTGCGGGCGACCGGATCTGTGATCAAGTTCGACGGCTTTCTGCGCGTCTATCACGAAGATCGCGACGATCCGGACGAAGACGACGAGTCCCGCCGGCTGCCCGAGATGAGCGAGGGCGAGCCGCTGCAGAAGCAATCGATCGCCGCGACCCAACACTTCACCGAGCCGCCGCCGCGCTATTCCGAAGCGTCCCTCGTCAAGCGCATGGAGGAGCTCGGCATCGGCCGTCCCTCGACCTACGCGTCCATCCTGCAGGTGCTCCAGGACCGCAAATATGTGCGGCTGGACAAGCGCCGCCTCTATCCCGAGGACAAGGGCCGCGTGGTGGTCGCGTTCCTGGAGAGTTATTTCACCAAATACGTGGAATACGATTTCACGGCCGGACTCGAGGATCAACTCGACCGCGTTTCCAACAACGAGCTGGGCTGGCGCGATCTGCTGCGCGAGTTCTGGAGCGACTTCACCGGCGCGGTCGATAGCATCAAGGACCTGCGCATCGGCGAGGTTTTGACCGCGCTCGATGACATGCTCGCTCCTCACATCTATCCGGTGCGGGCGGACGGCGGCGATCCGCGTCAATGTCCGTTGTGCGGCACCGGCCGCTTGTCGCTCAAGATCGGGAAATTTGGTGCCTTCATCGGCTGCTCGAACTACCCGGAGTGCCGCAACACACGACAATTGGCGGCGGCGAATGGCGACGGCGCGGTCGAGAACGGGGCCAAGGAGCTCGGAACTGATCCAGTCACCGGGCTCACGGTGACGCTGCGCTCAGGTCGGTTCGGACCTTATGTTCAGCTCGGCGAGGGTAAGGATGGCGAAAAGCCCAAGCGCGCCGGCCTGCTCAAAGGCACCGATCCCAACACCGTGACCCTGGAACTCGCCCTCAAGCTGCTCTCCTTGCCGCGCGAGGTCGGAAAACATTCGGACGATGGCGAGCCGATCCTCGCGGGCGTCGGACGCTTTGGCCCTTATGTCCAGCACGGCAAGACCTACGCCAGCCTCGAGCAGGGCGACGACGTTCTGACGGTCGGACTCAATCGTGCGGTCACCTTGATCGCGGAAAAGATCGCCAAAGGTCCGCGCGCGCGGCGCTTCGGGGCCGATCCCGGCCGTTCGCTCGGTGAGCATCCCAAAGGCGGTCCGGTTGTCGCGAAGAGCGGCCGCTATGGCCCGTATGTGAGCCACAACGGCGTCAATGCGACGCTGCCCAATGACAAAACACCGGACACGATCACGCTCGACGAAGCAGTTGCCTTGATCGACGCACGCGCCGCGAAGATGGACGGCGCCCCGGTGCGTGGAGCGTCACGGCGAAAGACCCGCGCCGCGCGCGAGGCCGCTGCCCCCACGGTACCGGCCGACGCTGTCGCCGAGCCAAAGCCTGCCCGCAAGCGCGCTGCAAGACCCGCCCGACCGAAACCCGCGGTCAAGGCGGCGGAGCCAAAACCAAAAGCGCCGGCCCGCAGGGCGAGAACCGCGAGCCAGTAACACCGGCGAGGCGTCCGCGGCTGTGCAGCTGCTTGATCAGTCCTACAACAAATAGCTAGTGAACGAATTGCCCGTAATTGGGCCTAATATGTATTACGATACACAGTCATTGGCTGCTGTGGATAGGCGGTCGTACAGAAAAACAGGAAGCACTGCGTCACGACGCTGCGCACGGGTGCCCGGCGCAAGGCGCGCTGGCGTTGCGCTTCCTTGAGGCGCGCAATTTGGTCGGCATCAACAAAGCGCGTCTTGCGCTCGACCAGCTGACCTTTGGCGTCGAGCCGAAAGTGCTCGATGAAGGCTCGATTGCCGCCGCCGGGCAGCCGCGTGCCGCTGCCAAGGTCGATCGGCACGTCTGAGATGAAGGCGCGCGCCTCCCGCGACGGCGGCGCTAGCGCCGCCTTCGGAACACCGTTCGCCCACGCCGCTCGAATGATCGTTTGGAAGATCGGCAATGCCACACTGGCTCCGGTACTGCCCTGCCCCAATGTGCGGCGCGTCCCTTCCGCGTTGTCGTAGCCGACCCACACCACGATCGTGATGTCATTGGTGAATCCGGCGAACCAGGTGTCGTTTTCGTCTTCGGACGTGCCGGTCTTGCCGCCAACGTAGGGCGCAAGGTCGCGTGCAGAAGCGGCCGTGCCGCGCTCGACCACGCCGGCGAGCATGGTTTTGAGCTGATAGAACGCGACCCGATCCGCCGACTTGAGCTGCGCCGGCGCCTCTGCCTGATGCCGGTAGATCACTTGTTCATTCTGCTCGATCGACTCGAGCGCATAGGGCGTTGGACGGGCGCCCTCGTTGGCCACGGCCGCATAGAATGCCGCCAGATCGATCGGCCGTACCGGCTGGGCTCCGAGCACGAACGGATAGTACGGAATGCACTCGGTGTAGATCTTGGCCTCAAGTGCGAGATCGCACACCCGCTTGAGGCTCACGGCCGGGTCCTTGTCGATCCCGCCATCCAGCAGATGGGCCGTGACTAGGTTGCGGGAATTCTCCAGCCCGCGCCGCAACGTCATCATTCCGGAACCGCCGCCTTCGTAGTTCTTCGGCGACCAGTAATCTTTCTCCTGCGCACGCGCGGTACCTCCGATCGGCGGCAGCGTGATCGGCTCGTCGGGGACGAGCGCCGTCGGCTGCAGCCCGGCTTGCAACGCCGCCAGATAGGTCAAAGGCTTGATTGTCGAACCCGGCTGGCGCTGCGCCTGAGTGGTCCGATTGAGCTGGCTCAGCGGGTAGGAAAAGCCGCCGGTCATCGCCAGGATCTTTCCGGTCTTGTTCTCCAGCACGAGCGCGGCGCCCTGCACCACCGGGGGCACCCGCAGCTCCGCGCGGGCGCTCCCCTTGCTCACGTCCACATAAATGACGTCGTAGAGCTTCAGGGTGCTGAGCGTCTTCCCGGCGCGAACGCTGAGCGGCAGGGTGCGCCCGTCAGCAAGTCCGACCCGGATGCCGCCCTTCGCGCCGCCAAGTTCGGTGACGATCGCGGGTGTCCAGTGCACGTCGTAGAGCATCAGGTGAGCGGTCGCCAGCGCGCGCTGCCAAGCGGGCTGCGCGGACGGATGTTTTTGTTCGGCCGCTTGCACGCGACGCACGGTGTTTGCCAGGTTGGTCTCGGCGCCTTGGAACTCAACGCGCCCGCGGGTGATCTCATAGCGCGCCAGTCCATCCTGCAGCGCGGTTTCCACGGCGCGCTGCAGCGCCGGGTTGATTGTCGAGCGAACCGTGTACGAACCGCCGGTCAAGAGATCGACATCGGCGGCGGTCTTGGCCTCGCGGCGGATTTGGTCGACAAAATAAAGCCCCGAGTCGCGGCCGGTCCGTTCCAGGGCGACCATGCGCGGCTCGGTCGCCGCCACTTGCCGTATCTGGTCGGCATCGATCACCCCGTCCTGCTGCATGCGCGTCAGCACGTACTCGTAACGCGCCAGCGCGCGATCGGGATAGCGATCGGGACTGAAATAGCTCGGACCCTTGGTCAGCCCGGCGAGGAGCGCACCGTCGGCGAGCGACAGCTCCTTGGCGGACTTCCCGAAATAGCGGCGCGCCGCCATCTCGATGCCCCACGCGCTGCGGCCGAGATAGATCGAATTGAGATAAAGCTCGAGAATCTCCGACTTGCTGAACTCGCGCTCCATCCGCGCAGCGACGATCATCTCCCGGATCTTGCGCTCGTAGGTCACATCGTCGCCGACCAGAAGATTTTTCACGACCTGCTGGGTGATGGTCGATCCGCCCTGCGGGCGCCCCGGCTGCGCGAGATTGCCGACGAAGGCACGGATCAGCCCGCGCTCATCGACGCCGCGATGCGCGAAGAAGCGCTTGTCTTCGACCGACACGAACGCCCGTTGAACCACCTCGGGCACGTCGCTCAGCGGCACCGACAACCGGCGCTGCCCTGGCTGGTAGTCGTCCGCGAAGCGCTTGCCCTTGCCATCGAGGACCACGTTGAGGCCGCGCAGCTTTTGTTCCTTCAGCTTGGCGACGTCGGGCAAGTCGGCCGTCGCCTTGTTATAGAACGCAATGATGTCGTCCACCTCGACGGCGGAGGTGCCGACGGATTCCCCTTTGCAGAATTGCCGATAAGCCGCAAACAAATCGTCGAAATTAATGCCGTGGAAGACTTTGCTCTCACCTTCTACGGCTTTCGGATCGTTCATCGCGATCGCGATCAACTCGTCGATGTTGATGTTCTCCAGATCGAATGCCTTGAGCATGTGAGCGCAGCCGTCGTGCAGCAACTGCACGACCTCGGCCCGGTCGCGCGCCGGGTCGAACTCGGTCTTGACGTCGGAGCGTGTGGTTATCTGGCTCAGCGTGAGCGCGACGGCGAAGATCTTGATGAGGATGGCGTTCATCGGGGCACATTCGTCATGGCGACAACCAGGGGACGCTCAATCGGTCACCCCAACGCCACCCGCCGTCGAACGCGCCCGCTGATCAAATCACAGTTCTGAGCGTTTGCAGAGCGGGATTGTTAGGAAAACGATGTGTCACGCCGGTGACCGCAGCTTTGCGATTGGCTCAATGTCGTACTGACGAGGTCGACCTCAATGCTATCGGCGAAGCGCAGTCATCCACCACGACGGTCGGATTTCCGTGCGCAAGCAGTCTTAGTCTGCAGGTTGTGCCCTGGCGCAAATTGCTCCGGAAGCCCATGATTCCAGTGTGGTTTTGGTTTCAAATTTGCCGTGATCCCACGCTCATTGGATCGTAAGGTCTGGAGAAAATGCCCGGCAGTCACTATCTAACGGCGACGTACAACATTGGATGATTCTTTGGCCCCTCACCTGCGCCAAAAACCCCCTTTTCCTTCGAAAGAAGACATTCTCAACTTCATCGGCCGGCAACCCGGTAAGGTCGGCACGCGTGAGCTTGCCCGCGCGTTTGGCCTCAAGAATGACGACCGCGCGGCGCTTAAACGCATCCTGCGCGAGCTCGCCGACGACGGGCACATCGAGCGCCGGCGCAAGAAGCTCCACCATGCGGGCGCGCTGCCGAACGTCGTGCTGGCGGACATCAACGAACGGGACCCGGATGGCGAACTGATCGCAACGCCCCAGGAATGGGACGAGGTTGCGCACGGACCCGCCCCAAAAATTCGCATTCAGACGCCGCGCAAGTCCCGCCCCGGCGAGGTCGCCGGTGTCGGCGACCGGGTTCTGGTACGAACCGAGGAGGCCGACGGCGATCGCATCCGTTACACGGGTCGCGTCATCAAAATCATCGGGCATCCCAAGCACCGGGCGCTCGGTATCTTCCGCGCAATGCCGAACGGCAGCGGACGGCTGGTGCCGGTCAGCAAGAAGGACCTGCGCGAAATCGCAATTCCGGCAGGCGCGACGCTCGACGCGCACGATGGCGACCTGGTCGCGGTCGAGGTCAGCCGGCAGGTCCGGTTCGGCTTGCCGGTGGCACGGGTCAAGGAACGTCTTGCATCGCTCGCAAGCGAGAAGGCGGTCAGCCTGATTGCCATCCAGTCGCACGAGATTCCCTCGGTCTTCGGTCGCGAGGCGCTGGCCGAGGCACAGGCTGCACGGCCGGCGACCTTGGCGGGCCGCGAGGACTGGCGCCAGGTTCCGCTAGTTACCATCGACCCGATCGACGCCAAGGACCACGACGACGCCGTGTTCGCCCGCCTGGACCCGGATCTGAATAATCGTGGCGGATTCATCATCGATGTCGCCATTGCGGACGTCGCCCACTACGTCCGGCCCGGATCCGCACTCGATCGTGAGGCCCTGGCGCGCGGCAATTCGGTTTATTTCCCAGACCAGGTCGTGCCGATGCTCCCGGAGCGCATTTCCAACGACCTGTGCTCGCTGGTACCCAATCAGGATCGCGCCGCGCTCGCAGTCCGCATGGTCATCGGCGCCGATGGCCGCAAGCGCTCGCACACCTTTCACCGGATCATGATGCGATCGGCGGCGCGGCTCTCCTACCCGCAGGCGCAGGATGCGATCGACGGCCGGCCCGATCAGGTCACCGGTCCATTGCTCGACACGGTGCTGCGTCCGCTCTATGCGGCCTACCGAGCGCTCAAAAGCGCGCGCGAGGCCCGCGATCCGCTCGATCTCGATCTGCCCGAGCGCAAGATCCTGCTCAAGCCCGACGGCACCGTCGACCGGGTCATCACGCCCGAGCGACTCGACGCTCACCGCCTGATCGAAGAATTCATGATCCTCGCCAACGTCGCCGCCGCGGAATCGCTCGAGCGCGCTAACACTCCGCTGATCTATCGGGTGCACGATGAACCGGCGCCCGAGAAGATCGAGGCGTTGCGTGAATTCCTGCGTAGCCTCGATATTTCGCTGCCGCGCGGCGGCACGCTCGCCACCAGCCATTTCAACGGGGTGCTCGGCCACGTCAAAGGCCGTGACGTCGAGGAGCTCGTGAACCAAGTGGTTCTGCGCACCCAATCGCAAGCCGAGTACACCGCCGAGAATTACGGACATTTTGGACTCAACCTGCGCCGCTACGCGCATTTCACCTCGCCGATCCGCCGCTTTGCTGATCTCGTCGTGCATCGCGCCCTGATTCGCGCGCTCAAGCTCGGATCAGACGGGCTTCCAGCCGCAGCCGACGGACAGAGCCTGGGGGAAATTGCGGCGCGCATCTCGGCCGCCGAGCGCCGCGCCATGACCGCCGAGCGCGAGACGGCTGATCGGCTGATCGCACACTTCCTCGCCGACCGGATCGGCGCGACCTTCGAGGGTCGCATCTCCGGCGTGACCCGCGCCGGCTTGTTCGTGAAGCTCGACGGCACGGGAGCGGACGGCTTCGTTCCGGCCCGGCTGATCGGCGGCGAATATTTCCGGTACTACGAAGCCCGCCATGCGCTCATCGGCGATACGACGGGCGAGACCTACCGGCTCGGCGATCGCGTGAGCGTACGGTTGGCAGAGGCCGCACCCGTCGCCGGCGCGCTGCGCTTCGAACTCCTGTCGCCTGGCCGTATCGAGAGCAAACGCACGCGCCCGCGCGCCGTGCCGGACCGCGAGCGATCGCGCGACCGGCGGCCGCGACGCATGCGGTCACGACCTTAGAGGCACCCGCCAATATGACGGATTTTGCCGACGAGCTTGTGCGCCGGATGAACGAGGCGGCGCGCGATTTGTCATCGCCCGTCGTGCGTCCAAAGGACGCCGCAACGCTGATCCTGGTTGACCGCACCACCGAGCGGCCGAAAGTGTTGCTCGGCCGGCGCCATCAGAACCACAAATTCATGCCGGGCAAATTCGTCTTTCCGGGCGGCCGCGTGGAGCCCGCCGACCGGCGGATGGCGATGGCGACCCACCTCGATCCCCAGGTAGAAGACCGCCTCATGCGCGGCGTGCGGCGGCCGAACCCGGCGCGGGCACGTGCGCTCGTGCTCGCCGCCATCCGCGAGACCTTCGAGGAGACCGGGCTGCTGATCGGGTTGCCCGGATTAGATGCTCCCGCCGATCGGAGCGCTACGACAAGCGCTATGTGGGCGGACTTCGCCACAGCCGGCGTCAAGCCCGACCTGACGAATATCCATTTCGTCGCCCGCGCCATAACGCCGCCGGGCAGGTCGCGCCGCTTTGACACACGTTTCTTCACGGCCGACGCGAGCGGCATCACCGCCCGCGTCGATGGCGTGGTTGGCCCCGATACCGAGTTGGTCGAACTCGTGTGGACCCCGATCGAGGAGGCCAAACGCCTCGACATGCCGGCGATCACCACGGTGGCACTCGATGAACTCGATCGGCGGGTCGCGGCTGGTCTGAGCCATAGTCTGCCGGTACCGTTCTATCGCATGCTGCACCGGCGGTTTTCCCGCGTTCTTCTCTAAAAAAGTACCCGTAACGGCCTCGAAAACCGCCTTGTTTGACGCTGGCGCGCACGCTAAGGAGGCGCATCCCGACATCTTTGCTGGAACGCGATGCTCTTTCAGTCGCAAGGCTTTGCCCTGATTTTCTTGCCGCTCGCGGTCGCCTGCTATTATCTGGCGGCGCGATCTGCGGCCGCGCGCCAATACGTCCTGATCGCGGCGTCGCTCGTATTCTACGGATGGTGGGACGCGCGCTTCATCATCCTGCTGGTCGGCCAGATCAGCGCCTCGTGGCTGCTCGCCTGGATCGCTGCACGCATCGGCAAGAACTGGCCGCTCTATGCCGGCGTCGTGCTCAATCTCGCCTCACTCGCCACCTTCAAATATCTCGATTTCCTGCTCGCCTCCGTCCAGGCCCTGATCGGCGTCGAGCTTCCGCGCGCCCACATCCTGCTGCCGATCGGCATCAGCTTCTTTTCGTTCCAGCTCATTTCCTATCTGGTCGACCGCTTGCGCGATGACGCGCCGATCTATCCGTTCCGGCCGTTTGCGGTATTCGTGCTGCTGTTTCCGCACCTGATCGCCGGCCCGATCGTCCGCCATAACGAGCTGGTGCCGCAATTTGCGCTCGATCCGCTGCGTCCCGGGCTCTGGCAGCGCATCGGGACTGGGCTTGTGCTGTTTACTATAGGGTTTGCCAAGAAGGTGCTGATTGCCGACAAGCTTGCGGGGCTCGCCGATCCTTTGTTTACGCGCGCCGCCACCGAGTGGCTTTCGCTCGGCGATGCTTGGACCGCGGCGCTGGCGTTTTCGTTCCAGCTGTTTCTGGATTTCTCGGCCTATACCGAAATGGCGATCGGAATTGCGCTGCTGTTCGGACTGCTCCTGCCCGAGAACTTCCGCCGTCCCTATCTGTCGACCAGCCTGCGCGATTTCTGGCGCCGCTGGCATATTTCGCTGTCGAACTTCATTCGCGACTATTTGTATATACCGCTTGGCGGCAGCCGGAACGGTCCGGTGGTGTACGTCTTCGCCACCCTGGTGGCGATGGCGATCTGCGGGCTCTGGCATGGCGCCGGCTGGACCTACGTTGCGTGGGGTGTCTGGCACGGCCTCGGCCTGATTACCTGTCACGCCTGGCAGGCGCTGCGCCGCCCGCTCCCCGCCCTTGCGGGCTGGGCCATCACCATGCTGTTCGTGCTGGTCGGATGGGTGCTGTTTCGGGCCGCCGACTTCACCACCGCGACCACGATGCTGGCCGCGATGGCCGGCGCCGCTGGCTGGGGCGGATCTTTGCACAATGTCGGATTGCTGGCGGTCGCGGCCGCCGTATCGGCGCTGCTACCCTCCGCCTACGAGATCATCGAGCGGCGCCCGATTCTCAATCCGGCGGTGGCGACCGCGTTCGCGGTACTGGCCGGCTTTTGCGTGCTCGAGGTCGGACGCGGGGCGCCGCTGACCTTCATCTATTTCCGGTTCTGAGGCAGCGACGTGACGGCGGGCATCGAACGCAAAGAGAAACCTGTGGGCGACGCCGCTTGGCGCCGGTTCGTGCTGACGTTTCTCGGCGTCCTGGCGGGCGGCCTCGTCGTGCTCTATGCGCTCATCATCGTCATCGACCCGTACGACACCGGGCGTTTTCCGACCTTCATGCCGGTCGGCGTGTCGGATGAAAATCAGCAAACCGCGAGCGCCAGCAATGGGCGCAATCCGATCTTCAACGCCGCGGTGTTCGGCAATTCGCACGGCATGCTGCTCAGCCCGGCGCGGCTCTCCAAACTCACCGGCCTCTCGTTCGTGCAGATGACGTCGCCCGGTTCAGGCCCGCGCGAGCAGATGATCCTGATGCGCTGGTTCATGCGTCATCACGACCAGGTCAAGGCGTTCGTGATCACAGCCGACCAGACCTGGTGCACGCATGATCCGGCGATCCCGATGCTCTACCAGTTCCCGCCCTGGCTCTACGCCGAGAGCAACCTCGAATATCTGGCGCATATGCTCAACACGCGATCGCTCAACACCGCCTATCGGCGGGTGCTGATCGCGCTCGGCTACCTCAAGCCGACCAACCCGGACGGATACTGGGACTACGAGCTTGGGCGGACCTGGAGCTTCCGACCCGAGCGTCCGCCCGGCGGGACGCTGGCGCCGATCCTCTCAAGCGACATCAACCGCTCGTTTCCAGCGCTCGACGCGCTCGATGCGATCCTCGCCAAGCTCTCGCCCGATACCCCCGTGATCGTCGTCATGCCGCCACAGTTTTACACGCTTCTCCCGCCGCCCGGTTCCCAGGAGGCGGCCGAGTTTGCCGCCTGCAAAGCCGACATCGCCGCGCGCGTGCGGGCGCGCGAGCGCAGCGGTTTCTTCGACTACCTCAACGACATGCCCGCCGCGCGCAATCCGGAGAACTTCATGGATCCCGAGCACTATCGCGCCAATATTGCGCGTGAGATCGAGGCCGATATCGCAGGCGTGATCGCGGGCGAGAGCCCGCGACCCGCGCGCGCGCTGGCGCGCTAGTCGTCTCCTCTCAAACAGGTCGCCCTGCCCGCGATGTACATCCTCGGCATTCACAACGGACATCACGACGCGTCGGCCTGCCTGTTTCGCGACTATGAGCTCGTGGCCGCGGTTTCGCTCGAGCGCCTGAGCCGCAAGAAAAGCGACGGCGTGACCGCGGAGTTGGAAATTCCGACGGCCGCGATTGACGAATGCCTGTCGGTCGCGGGCATCACGCGCGCCGACGTCGACATGGTGTGCGCCTCACGCGCGCATTGGGAGCTGCAGTCCTACCGGCTCGGCGGGCGGTGGTGGATCAAGCAGCAATACTATGGGCTCGTCGGCGCGCGCCGGAACCCGCTGATGAGCGATCTGATGCGCAAGCAGCGCGCTTACGACGCGGCCGCCATTTTCGATGCGGAGGCGTTCAAGCGCCGCCATGGCTTCGCGAAGGCCGGCCTCTATTTCTACAATCACCATGCCGCGCACGGGCTGCCGGCGTATTTCTTCTCCGAATTCAGCGACGCATTGATTTATACGGCCGACGGCATCGGCGACAACGTGTCCTACAGCGTCACCTCGGCGCACGCGGGCGCGCTCGAGGTGCTCGCCGGTGACGACCAGGCGCTGCATCAGCCGTTCCGGATCAACAGCGTTGGTCTCCTGTACTGCTACTTCACCGATGCGCTCGGATTCATCTGGAACCGGCACGAGGGCAAGGTGACCGGGCTCGCAGGTTTTGGAAAGCCGGTCGCGGCCGACGAGATCATGCGGCACTTTTCGATCGACGCCGCAGGCGAAATCGCGTCGGATTTTCCGGACTATCCGGCCATGCACCAGTTTGCGCGCGAGATCTGCACCCGCCTCGCGCGCGAAGATGCGGCCGCCTCGGTGCAGGAGGCAACCGAACGGATCGTCTGCAACGCGGTTGCCAAATATCTGGGACGCACCGGCCATGACGCGGCCGCGCTCTCGGGCGGAATTTTTGCCAATGTCCGGCTCAACCGCGCCATCCTGGAGACAACGCCCGCGCGGCGTGTCTTCATCTTTCCGGCCATGGGCGATGAAGGTCTGCCGGTCGGCGGCTGTCTGCTTTATCTGCACGCCCGTGATGGCGCCGACGCCTGGCAGCGGCAGCGCTATCCGCTGCGCCGGCTCTATCTCGGCCGCGACTATGGGGCGCAATTCGACGCAGCCGCCAAGACGTTTGCACTCATTACCGCCGACACCGAGCGCCCGGTCGAGCGGGCCGTCGACCTGTTGGCGCACGGAGCGGTGGTCGCAATTTACACGGATCGCATGGAGTTTGGCCCACGTGCGCTGGGCGCGCGCTCGATCCTCGCTTCCCCGGTCGAGCGCGAGGTCAACGACACGATCAACAAGCGCCTGGAGCGCTCGGAATTCATGCCGTTCGCCCCGGTGGTGCTGGAACACGAGGCCGCGAGCGTGTTCGACATCAATCCGGGCAACGCGCATGCGGCCCGCTTCATGACCATCACCTGCGCGGTGCGGGAGGATTGGCAGAACAAGATCCCGGCTGTCGTCCACGTCGACGGCTCGGCGCGCCCGCAGACCATCCGCCGCGAGGACAATCCGCTCTATTACGACGTGCTGACACAATTCCACGCCAAGACCGGCCTGCCGGTTCTGGTCAACACCAGCTTTAACGTACACGAAGAGCCGATCGTCGACACGCCGGCGCAGGCGCTCAAATCGCTGGCCGACGGCCGCATCGATCATATTCTGACCGAACGCGCGCTCTTTTCGCCGAAACGCTGAGTTGACAACCCGTGCGTGGCCATTAGGGTCGCGCCAAAATTCGACCGCAAAGGATGATCCGCCATGGCTAAGGCCGCATCGATCAAGATCAAAATGGTGTCGAGCGCGGACACCGGGTACTACTACGTCGCCAAGAAGAACTCGCGCACCAAGACCGACAAGTTGGTCAAGAAGAAATACGACCCGATTGCCAAGCGGCACGTCGAATTCCGCGAAGGCAAAATCAAGTAATTCACGCGCCGCGGCGCCTGCCGCCGCATTCAGGAGAAGCGCGCTCGCAGAGAGCGCGCAACGGCGACGGGTGGCGGCCGGAGCGCCTCCTCGCCTGCCCTGCGTTCGACCCACCTCGGCCGTCGGCCGCGCCTCTTGGCATGGGCTTGAGCCGTGCAACACCGCCCGCGTCCGGGCGCCCGGATGATGCAATTCGCACGCTTGGATGAGAATTTGAGGCCCTTGGATGAGAATTTGCGTGGCGTTTCTCATCCAGGATAGGCTTTGATAATCAATGGCTTTCGCCCCGCTTCTCACGTTGGATGAGGAATTTCCCCCTGACGCGGGGAGGTGCGACACAAAGGCTGTTGATGTACGGAAATACTGCAGCCGCAATGGTTTGCGCTGGCAACCTCACCTATTGGCGCACATTGAAGCTAAAGGGGTATTAGGCGCAGTGGCAAACCCAGAAGCCGCCGTTATTCTCGTTTGCCATGGGCCCGGACCGGCCAACGCAGGAACGGGTCTCCGCAGAGGCCACAGCCAGCGCGCCGAGGCCCGCTAGTCCGAATTTTCGCCGCAATACAGAATCCATACTGTTGTATGGGTGGGGCGGGAGACGGTCCCCGATCGCAGCACCCGAAGCAAGAACGTGCGATCGGGACCGTGCTTGTCCTTCAATTCAGCGATTAAATTTGTGTGGTCAGATGCGTTTGCATGTTTACGAGCCTTCCGATTGCCACCCCCGAAATATAGCGGTGGATGGGCCTCTAGGTGACGCCGTGTTACGACAAGCCGTCGGAGGCGAAATCGAGGACGTCCCTGGATTCAATTCGATCTTTTACGAAGGCGATCGTCACCGCTGTGTCGCGTTTTGCAACGAGCGGGGGAAGGACCTCGGGTTGCCACTAAATGCCTGGGCGACCGCGCTGTGGCACTCTTCATTGCGGCACCAAGGGTATGAGCGGGGCTTACGTCGGGAGGACGGAACCGTCGCGGATCGATTGGTCGGGAATGTCGTCATTGTCTTTGAAGAGAAAACATCTCGGCGCGTTACGCCCTTGGTGCAATCGCCAGCAACAATTCCTACAGCGGAGCCGCTTTCGCGAGGGGCCTGTCTAGAAATTGATCTCATCGCCGAGGCGGAGTTCCTATTCAACAGATAGCGAGGTCAATCCGGCCGCTTGAGGAGCCTGTCCGATGACGCTCGGCAGAATGCGCAAGCCCGGCTCGGGTTAGCAGAGCCATTGTACGTTTGCGTACCGTCGACCCTCCCTACACGCGCAGTTGGACGGCAAGCACCGGGGTCTTGCAGCCAGGCTTGGCGTGGCTCGGCCGATTGAATTTCGTCGGGGATGCTTCGCGATGGTCGCGTGCCGATCGCGCTCCCCATCATCCGCCCACTCTTGTGAACGTCGCCGCCGCGTCGGGACCAACACCGCCGAGGCTCACCAGTGCCGCGTCCGCCTGACGAGCCGCGCCAATGGTGAAGAGGACGCCAACCTGGGTAATCTGCGCCGCGTCGGCTCCCATGAGCGGCATAACGAATGCATCGCGGTTCCAGGGGAATATCGGGCGCCGGGCCCCATTCGGACCGAACTCCACCACCAGACCGCCAGCCTCCTCGCGCACCGCCACCTCACCGTAGATGGTGTTGGAGTATTTGCCGGTGTAGGTGTCCAATGGCAGCGGCGGCGCCGGGTCGGCTGGCGGCTTTCCCTGGGGGAATGGAGTCGAGGTCTGCAGCACGCTGGCCAGTAAAGCGGCCGATGAGGTCTCGATCGCGCTCACCCAGTCTTGGCTTGGTTCACCGTTAGTGAGCATCTCCAGAAATGCGTTCGGGATTGCTTCGCGCAGCGCACTCGGAGCGCCGTTGCACAGCACAACGATGCCCAATCCGGCCACGGGCAACAAGGTGGCCTGCGTGTTGTAGCTGGAGAAATCGCCGGCGTGCTGCACAACCAGCCGACCCCGGTCATCGAAGAAGGCGAGCCAGCCCAAGCAATAGAACTTGGTCGGACCCGACGATGGATCCGGGGGAGAGATCGCCACGATCTGCGGCCGGTGTGTCTCGCGCAGCGCGGCGCTCGCCACCACTTGCCGCCCGTCGAACATGCCGCCGGCCAGTTGTAGCCGCAGCCAGTGGGTGAGATCCCGCAGGCTTGAACTGATACCGCCCGCGGGCGTGGCGGCATCATCATTGGTCAGGTCACCAGGTTTCCAGACGCCGGCCCGGGTTCGGAAGTGCGGGGCCGCCCGGTTCTCCCGGCTCGCGAAATCCGCAAAGCGGTAACTCGTGCTGGTCATGCCCAGAGGTGCGAACAGCCGCGCCTCGGCCAGGTCATCCCACGACTTCGCCGCTGACCGTGCTGCCGCGTAGGCGCCAGCGCTGAACCCGAGATTGGAGTACGCCCAAGTGCTACGGAAAGAGGTCGCCGGTGGGTAGTAGCGCAGGCGTCGGATGCACTCGTCGCGATCGTAGTGAAATTCGAAGACCAGGGGATCACCGCTGTAAGCCGGCAAGCCGGAGCGATGGCAGAGCATGTCGCGGATGGTGACCTGCTCGCTGACCCACGGATCGGCGAGGGCAAATACAGTTTCGATGCTCCCGATCCGGGCGTCCCAGGTCGTCGTGCCGTCGCCGACCAGGGCAGCAACCAGCGTGGAGGAAAGCGATTTCGAGAGCGAGGCAATCTGGAATACCGTATCTGGCGTGATTGGCTCCGGCCGGCCCAACTCGCGCACGCCGAAGCCTCGTTCGTAGACCACCGTGTCGTTATGGACCACCGCCACCGCGGCACCGGGGACACCCGTCCTGGTCATGCCATCCTCGATCAGGGCGTCGAGGCGGTCCACGGCGCGCCGCACCTGAGCGGCTGTGATCGTTGCATCACCGCGTGCAGAGGGCGTCGCGGGCTGAGCAGCGGCACGGGAACGCGGCAGCGTGACCGCTGCCGCGGTGACAAGTGCTGCCTGCATGGCGCGACGCCGGGAAGGGCCGAGTGTCATCGGCAGTCTCCTTGCGAAATGCGGCTCAAACGGAGGTTGTGATGGGCGTCGACTCTTCTGGTCTGGGGCGCAATGACCAGCCGCGTATCGGAAATTGATGTCATTACGAAGGAGATCCTCGTCCCCTGATCTCCGCGATTTTGCGAGTTAGTTAGTTAGCTTCCCATGCGCATTGTTTTCTGATCGAGCCGGGCCAAGGCTGACTAAGCGACCGGCTCGACCTCGCAACAGGAGCCGAACGAGTTCGACCCCCTCATCCTTTCGCTCGCCAACCGGCTACGGCTGGTCCGGATCAACACTCCGTCGGCGAGGGACGTCGCGCCGAGCTGGTGCGTGACAAGAGCCGAGTAATCGCTTGTCTCGCTACGGATAATTTTGAATGCCGCCGTAGAGCGGATACGCGGACCGAACCTGCCGCGAGTCAGGCAGGATCACCAGTCGATCCGCCTTCGAGGCGTCGAGGTCGACGGCGCCAACCAAGGTGAAGCTGTCGAAGACGAACGGCAGGCTCCGTCCGGCGATCGAGTCCGGCTTGTCGATAAGACCTAAATGTAGGTGGGGGCCTTCGGAGGGGCCGGTGTTTCCTAGTTTGGCGATGGGCGCCCCAGCCTTCACTGCGTCGCCAACCTTCACTGTCAGGCTGCCCTGGCGCAAATGCGCGTACCAAGCGAAGATATTCGGAGCGATTTCGAGAATCACGTTATTGCCGCCATAGTCTGACTTCGACTTGGGGACCATAAAGACGAACGGCGTCTGATCCGGCATGCCGTCGTGGATCGAGACCACGGTACCATCGGCGACAGCGAGGACGTCCTCGCCGAAGCCATAGTACTGCTCGACCCTCTTGCCGTCGCCGTCGAAGAGTCTGTCGTTCTTGACCTTGGCCCAGTCGACCGCGAAGGTTTCACCCGTCTCGATGCGGACGCCGTCTATCGCGATACGTTCGTCCCTGTGGACGTTGGGCTTGCAACAAGCGGTGGTCGCGAGCCAGCCATTCCCCTTAAGGGGCGGCCTGATCACTATGGCTGGCTGACGGTTGATGGGGACTTCTGGCGCATTAACCTCCAAGCTGCCGACTATAAGAGCAACCTCCGAGTCCGCCTTGAGGGTGTAAGCGATCCGGTGCGTGACCCGTTCCGGCGCAGTGTCCGGCGGCAGGATTAGATCGACGTCAACCGAAACGGCGGCCGATGCGGGAACGACCGGGGTCGGTGTCTTCGCGAAGAGGGTCTGGGTCGCGGCCGCCAGGGCGGCCCCCTCGATCCGCATGAATTCTTTTCCGGCGGGATCGAGGACAGTCACCCTCGACAGCGTCACCGGCTCGGGGAACACGTTGATGACCAGAAGTTCGTATTCGACGTGGTCCATGCCGTCGTCGCCGCGAACAACCTGGGCCTCGTGAATCGGATTGACCAGGATTGCGGTCGGTCGGTCGGGCTCCGCGGAGGAGGCGGTTGACGCGAACGCCAAGACGGCGGCCAAGGTGAAAAAAATCCGCATCTCTTGCCCTCTGGCCATCGGATGGGCCGAGTTTCTGACCCACCACTCATTACCACGCAATTGAATGGCCCCACGCTAGCTCAGGCAGGTTCGCGGA
>DATIPA010000083.1:0-3640 GCA_035472475.1 Xanthobacteraceae bacterium
CTGCGCCGCCGGAAGCCGCATAAAGGTGAGCAAGCTCGCCGCCGCGATTTGATGATCGCGAACGGGATCCGCCGGATCAGCAATCATATCCATGTCCTCGTGCGCATGCGCGGCGTCCTGGCGCGCCCGCCGCCGCAGATAATCGAGCGCCGCGTTGTGGGCGATGCGAAACAACCAGCCCTCCGGGTTTTCAATTGATCCAGTGCGCGGCAGGGCTTCGATCGCCTTCACCAGCGCTTCCTGGACCACGTCCTCGCCGTCGATGACCGAGCCGGTCATGCGCGCGCAATAGCGATGCAGCTTCGGCCGCAGTTCGGCGAGCACGCGGTCGAAATGCGCTCGGTCGGTCGACGGATCAGGCATTGGCAAACCCATGCGTCTTTGCTCCGTTGTGCTCCAAACCGGCGCCCAAAACCACCCGGCTGAGAACCCTTATTCCCAAGACGTTTCGGCACGTCCGAAGGAATTGCCGAAAAAATAAAATTTTCACCGATGCGGACCGCCCTCCGCGATCGTCTTGGTGGCACGGGGCGAATACGCCAAGGCGGCAATGCACCCGCCGACCAACGACCCCAGACGGGAGTTCCCATGCGTGCAGTCACAGCCTGCCGTTCACGCCGCACGTTCCTCGCCAGCGCGATCACCGGCGGCATTGCGCTGACCTCGCCAATCATCTCGGCCAAAAGCCTGAATAGGAGCAACGACATGGAAACGACGATCCGGGCGGATGCCGACATGACAACGCTGATCAACGTCCTCAGCGTTGAGCCGGACAATCAGCGGAAATTGGTCGACATGCTCAAGAGCGCGACCGATGGGCTCTTCAGCACGTTCGCCGGATGGATTTCAACCAGCCTGCTCGCCAGCACGGACGGCAAACGGGTGGTGATTTACTCGCAGTGGCGAAGCGGCCAGGACATCGAAGCGTTTCGCAAGAACCCCGACGTCGGCCCGTACTTTCAGCAGATTGCAGCGCTCGCAAAATTCGAATCGTTCGAGTGCGACGTGTCCTACGTCAACCACGCCTGACCCATTGACCGCAACGCGTGATCGAAAAGACTCAAGCCATGACTGAAATATCTGACACTGCCGCGAAGCGATGGGTGCTGGCCCTAACGTCAGCCGGTTCACTGATGGCCGTGCTCGACGCCTTAGTGGTCGCAACCGCGCTGAACACCATGCGCATCGACCTTCACGCCTCGATCGAAGCGCTGGAATGGACCATGAACGCCTACAATCTGAGCTTCGCCGTTCTACTGCTCACCGGCGCCGCGCTCGGCGACCGCTTCGGCCGTCGGCGTATGTTCGTCGCCGGGCTCGTGCTGTTCGTGGCCGCCTCGGCCGCGTGCGCGCTGGCCGGGAGCGGGGATTGGCTGATCGGCGCGCGCGCCGTCCAGGGCGCAGGCGCGGCACTGGTCATGCCGATTGCGATGGCGCTCCTGAGCGCGACGTTCCCGCCGCAGGAACGCGCCAAGGCGCTCGGGATCTTCAGTGGCGTCACCGGGCTCGCGCTCATCGTCGGCCCGCTACTCGGAGGCGCGATTGCGCAAGGCGCCGCCTGGCAGTGGATCTTCTGGATCAACATCCCGATCGGCCTCATCGTCATTCCGCTGGCGCACCGTCGCATTCCCGAGAGCTTCGGAGCGGGAACTGTGGTCGACGGCGCGGGCGTCGTCCTGGTGACCGGCGCGGCGCTCGGGCTGGTGTTCGGCCTGATGCAGGGAAACGTGGCGGGCTGGGGCAGCCCCGAGGTGCTCGCTGCGCTGGGGACAGGTCTCGTCCTCGCCGCAGGCTTCGTCGTTTGGGAACTGCGCGCCCAGGCGCCGATGGTGCCGATGCGGCTGTTTGGCGCCCGTGCTTTCTCGTCCGGCGTCGGCGCCTGCTTCCTCTACTCGGCCGGGATGTACGGCGTTCTGTTTTTCCTGCCGCAGTTCCTACAGACCGCGCAGGGCTACGGCCCCATCGGCGCAGGCCTGCGCCTGCTGCCGTGGACCGCGACCTTGTTTGTGGTCGCGCCAGTCGCAGGCGGCCTCGTCAACCGGATCGGGGAGCGGCCGCTAATCGTCGCCGGTCTCGTGCTGCAGGCCGTCGGAATGGCCTGGATCGCCGTGATCGCGGCGCCTGATCTCGCGTTCGTCAAGCTGGTCGCGCCATTGATCCTCTCAGGGGCCGGCGTCTCGATGGCGATGCCCGCCGCACAGAACGCCGTGCTGAATTCAGTCGCGCGGCCCGAGGTCGGCAAGGCCTCCGGCGTCTTCAACATGTTTCGCTTTCTCGGCGGGGTCACCGGGATTGCAATTGCGGTCGCGGTGTTCACGGCAGTCGGCGGCTTCGGCTCCGCCAACGCATTCACCGCTGGGTTCGTGGCGGCGACCGGCGTCTCCGCGACCCTGTCGCTCCTGGGGGCGATCGCCGGCCTGTGGCAGCCGGCGAGGCCTCAAGTCGCCACCGAACCGACGGCCGCAAAAGTGTGAGCAGCGCTCAGTGCCACAGCCGCCGCGAGGCGATCTCCGCCCCTCGTGACAGCGACTCGAGCTTCGCCCACGCGAGTTGCGGATGCACGCGCCCGCCAAGCCCGCAGTCGGTAGAGGCGACGACGTTGTCGCGACCGACCACCTCGGCAAAGCGCACGATCCGGTCGGCGACGACCTCCGGATGCTCGATCACATTGGTCGAGTGGGTGACCACGCCCGGCAGGATCGTCTTGCCGTCCGGCAGCTTGACGTTCTTCCATACCTTCCATTCGTGCTCGTGGCGCACGTTCGCGGCCTCGAACGAGTAGGCACCCGCGTTGATGGTCAGCATCAGGTCGACCAGATCGGCCATCGGAAAGTCGGTGAAATGCGGGCCGTGCCAGCTTCCCCAGCACAAGTGGAAGCGGATGCGATCGGCGGGCAATCCCTTGATCGCGTGATTGAGAGCATCGATGCGGGTCTTCGTGTACCGCTTGTAGCCTTCGACGCTGGGCTCGTCCTTGGCCTGGTCCCAGTTTTCGGCGATCGCCGGATCGTCGAGCTGGACGATCAGTCCGGCGTCGATGATCGCCTTGTACTCCTCGCGCATGGCGTCGGCGCATGCGTACAGGAGTTCCTCGTCGGTCTTGTAGTACTCGTTCGGGAAGCGGGCGCAGCTTGCGGGCGCGACCGAGTTCATCCAGCCGTCTTTGACCCCCGCTGCCGCAAGACCGGCCTTGAGATTGGTGATATCGCGTGCAGTCGTCTCTTGCCCCTTGTAGCTGATGGGACCGCGGACCACTGGGCTGTAGTGTGCCATGAACTGGTCGGGCAGCGCGCAGCCGGTGCGCGGGTCGGCGTAAGCCTCGTGAAACTTGTTCCAGTCCCTGCGGTCGCCGAAGCTGCCCAGCACGAATTCACCGGGTGCCGGTTTGGCGCGCGGAGGAACCGACAATTTCAGTTCCCAAAGCGGAACCGGAACGACCTCCACGCCATTGAGGCGCCGGATCACATAGGACCACCACGCGCCGTAGTCGTAGTCATACCCCATGGTGTGGCCGAACTCGCCGTCGTTGACGAGATCGATGCCGGTCTCCTTCTGGCGGCGGACAAGGTCGACCACCGCACCCTTGAGTTCGCGCTCGAAGGCGGCCTCGTCGACCTTTTCACCGTCGATGCGTTGATGG
>DATIPA010000084.1:0-16372 GCA_035472475.1 Xanthobacteraceae bacterium
ATCAGTGCTTGCCCCCGCCGGATCGTCGAAACGCGTGTCGGCAGCCTAGATTGCCTGGAACGGCTGCGCCTTCACCGCATTGACCAGGCCATAAAACTCGACGTTGGTCTTGTCCCAGCCCGGCAGCTTTTTCACATTGGCGAGCCAGCGCGCCACGTTCGGGTATTTCGAGAAGTCGACGCGGATGACTTCGCCGAGCGTCACCAGGCCGGCGCCGAAGTAGTCCGCGATCGTTACCTGGTTGCCGCATAGATATTGCTTGTTCGGCCCGATCCAATAGTCGTTCAGGAGCTGCAGCCATTTCTTGGCGTTTTCGCCGCCCCACTCGATCGTAGCCGAATGAGCTTCGTCGCTCCGGCGCTTGTGGTGCGGAAAGAGCTGGGGATAGCAAAGCCCGTAGCCCCAATCGCGATAAAAATTGCTGTTGAGCCAATCCATCACCTCGTTGACCTTGGCCCGTTGCTTCAAGTCTTTCGGGTACGCCGGCGAATTGATCTTGTCGGCGAGGTATTTGAGGATCGCCGACGACTCGGTGAGGCGGAAATCACCGTCCTCGAGCACCGGCACCAACCGGTTCGGATTGATCGCACCATACGGCGGCTGCAGATGCTCGCCGGTCATCACGTCGACAAGCTGTTGGTCGCAGTCGATCTTGTTGTCGGCGATGAACAGGCGAACCGGCCGGCTCGTCATCGACACCGGATGCATATAGAGCTTCATGATCGCACCTCTGCACTTTGCCTTGATTATTTCTTGCCCTCGCCGGGCACGACCTTCATGACGAATTCGGTCGCCTTGTCGTTCGGTCCGAACGGTCCCGGCACCTTGTTCTTCACCGGTGGAATGGACTTCAGGAACACCGCAATCGCGGGGGCGTCATCCTTGGTCATGTTCGCGAACGCGCGCCATGGCATAATTGGCGCGAGCTCGCGCCCATCCGGGCGCTTGCCAGTCTGAAGGGCGGTGACAACCTGTGCCACCGTCCAGTTGCCGATGCCCGTCTCGTTGTCTGGCGTGAGGTTCGGACCATGGAACACGCCAAGACCCGGAATTTCGAAGCCTACTTCCGAACCGCCAAGATAGCGTGCCAAGTCGGGCTTGCCGAAGAAATATCCCGGCGTATGGCAATCGGTGCAGCTTCCAAGCGTCACCAGGTATTTCCCACGCTCGGCCTGTGACTGCTGAGCCGAACCCGTGGTTACAAGCCCAAACCCAAGTCCAAGTGCCGTGGCGCAGACGGCGCTAACCACTCCCAAGCCACTTACGGCCCGCATATCCTTCTCCCGTGCTGGCAATTTGCTTTATCAGCTTTAGACGCTAACAGGTTATCGCGACAAACCTTTGGCGGCGAGCTCATCCAGATAGTCGCGCCAGTACGCTTCATGGCGCTGTCCGAGTTCGCGCAGATAGCTCCAGCTGTAAATTCCGGTCGAATGCAGATCGTCAAACACGAGGCGCACCGCATAATTTCCGATCGGCTGCACCTCGAGGATGGCGACGTTGCGCTTGCCTGCAACGGTCTTGCGTTCATCGGGCGAATGTCCCTGCACCTCGGCGCTCGGGCTCTTCACGCGCAGATATTCGGCGGCGAGTTCGAAGCTCTCGCCGCTGTCGAAGGCCACCGCCAGATGGCGACGATCCTTGCGCAATCGCAGCTCGGTCGGCCATACCTCCGCGCCGCCTGTCACCGATGCCATGGCGCTAATCCCGCTGGAAAGGGCTGCCGCCGTCGGGCCCGGGCCGCCCTCCCATTGTAAGGGCCCATCGACTATATATAGAGCATCGCGGCGGCAACACCGCGGCTATCGCGTTCGGACGAAAGGCACCATGACGTTGCACAGAATGCCATTGGCGGAGAGCCCCCCGGCCCCGGCTCCCCTCATCGATCCGTTCGCCCGTGCGATCACCTATCTGCGCGTCTCGGTGACCGATCGCTGCGACTTTCGCTGTGTCTATTGCATGGCGGAGGACATGACGTTCCTGCCAAAGGCGGACATCCTGTCGCTCGAAGAGCTCGATCGCCTGTGCTCGGCGTTCATCGTCAAGGGAGTTCGCAAGCTTCGGCTGACCGGAGGCGAGCCGCTGGTGCGGCGCGGAATCATGCATCTGGTAGCGGGGCTTGCCCGCCATCTCGAGTCCGGCGCCCTTGATGAACTGACCTTGACCACCAACGGGTCGCAGCTACCGACATATGCGCGCGACCTCGCTGACGCCGGGGTCAAACGGATCAACGTATCGCTCGATACCCTGGATCGGGACAAATTCCGCGCCATCACCCGCTGGGGCGATCTTCACAAGGTGCTCGACGGGATCGAGGCCGCCCGCGCGGCCGGGCTCGCAATCAAGATCAACGCGGTCGCGCTCCGGGGCACCAACGAGGATGAGTTCGCCCGGCTAATGCGATGGGCGCATGGCCTTGGCATGGATCTCACCCTGATCGAGGTCATGCCGCTCGGCGACGTCGACGGCGGGCGGCTCGACCAGTACCTGCCGCTTTCGGCGGTACGGGCGCAGCTCGCCCGGGAGTTCACACTCGACGAGATCGATTACCGCACCGGCGGGCCGGCCCGCTATGTCAGGGTCAAGGAGACCGGCGGGCGGCTGGGCTTCATCACCCCGCTCACCCACAACTTCTGCGAATCCTGCAACCGCGTGCGCGTGACCTGCACCGGTACCCTATTCATGTGCCTTGGCCAGGACGATGCCGCGGATCTTCGCGCTCCGTTGCGCGCCTCGGACAGCAATGACCGCCTGTTCGCCGCGATCGATGAAGCCATCAGCCGCAAACCCAAGGGCCACGATTTCATCATCGACCGCCGCCACCAGAACCCGGCGGTGGCGCGCCACATGAACGTCACCGGCGGCTGATCCGGCCGTCGCCGGCTGTTGGCGCGGGAGCGGACCAAACCCGCGCCTATTCGACCAAAGTCGCACGAAAAATAGGCGCTTTGACCAGGCCTTAGCTCCCAAGTTTCGATTGACGCCTGCTTCGACGTTCGGCTTAAGCTGGTGCGGCCGAAGCGGTCATCCCACGCAAAACGCGGAAACCGCGGGCACTGGCCTGGGAGGAAACGTGGGCATTTTGTTACGGCTCAGCCGCGCAATCGACGCGATCAATTTTCGGATCGGCAAGGTGCTGAGCTGGCTGGTCGTCGTCGCGATCCTAGTTTCCGCCACCAACGCGACCACCCGCAAACTATTCAATGCCTCGTCCAATGCCTGGCTCGAGCTGCAATGGGTGCTGTTCAGCGCCGTGTTTTTGCTGTGCTCACCATGGACCCTGCTCGCCAACGAGCACATTCGCATCGACATCGTGAACTCCATGTTCCCGAAGCGCCTGCGCGACGGGATCGATGTGTTCGGCCACCTCTTCTTCCTGCTGCCGCTCACCATCGTCATGATGGTCACGTCGCTTCCGTTCTTCCTCGACTCGTTCAACATTCGCGAACAGTCGATGAACGCCGGCGGGTTAGCGCAGTGGCCCGCCAAGGCGCTGATCTTCATTTGTTTCTTCTTGCTGTTTCTGCAAGGCATCTCGGAACTCATCAAACGAGTTGCCGTGATGCGCGGGGACATACCCGATCCTTATGGGACACCCCGTTCGGCGGCTGAGATGGAAGCCGAGCAGTTCACTGCAACGCTAAAACCCGAGTCTCACTCCAACTGATTGGACGCCGGGGCCACGGGCATGCTCGCCATTCTCGCTCACAACATGGCGCCGATCATGTTCGCGGCGCTGGTGATCTTTTTGCTGCTCGGCTATCCGGTTGCGTTCTCGCTCGCGGCCAACGGCCTGATTTTTGCGGTCATTGGAATCGAGCTCGACCTGTTCCGCCCGGACTTCCTGCAGGCGTTGCCCAATCGCGTGTACGGGGTCATGAGCAATGATACCCTGTTGGCCATTCCATTTTTCACCTTCATGGGATTGATCCTCGAACGTTCGGGCATGGCGGAAGATCTGCTCGACACGATCGGCCAATTGTTTGGAACAATTCGCGGGGGCCTGGCGTACGCGGTGGTATTCGTGGGCGCGCTGCTGGCCGCGACCACCGGGGTCGTCGCCGCCTCGGTGATCTCGATGGGTCTGATCTCGCTGCCGATCATGCTGCGCTACGGCTACGATCGGCGGCTCGCTTCGGGCGTGATCGCAGCCTCCGGAACGCTCGCGCAGATCATTCCGCCCTCGCTGGTCCTGATCGTGATGGCCGACCAACTCGGTCGCTCGGTGGGCGACATGTACGAGGGTGCCTTCATCCCCGGCCTCGCCCTGGCGGCGCTCTACGCGGTGTACGTCTTTCTGGTGACCATCTTCAACCCCAAATCGGCGCCCGGCCTGCCGCTCGAATCCGTGGGATATCGAGATGAGTCGGGCAAACGAGGACTGCTTTCGCTGCTCGTGCTCACGATCGTGAGCGGTGTCTTCGGCTGGCTGGTCATGCGCGACTCCGGCACACACGGCGCCGATTTTGTCGTGCTCACCATGTTCTTCGGTATGGTGTTCGCCTTTGCGGTGGCGCTGGTAAACTGGGCAACCGACCGAGCTTTCGGATTCCGATTTCTGTCCAAGCTCGCTCAGCAAGTCACCTTCGTGATGGTGCCCCCGCTGTTTTTGATCTTTCTGGTGCTGGGCACGATTTTCATCGGGCTTGCCACGCCGACCGAGGGCGGCGCCATGGGAGCGACCGGGGCGCTCGTCCTGGCTTTGATCAAGCGACGGCTGACCTGGGACCTCACTCGGCAAGCAACGGAAGCAACCGCCAAGCTCTCAGCATTCGTGGTGTTCATTCTGATCGGCGCGCGCGTATTTTCGCTGACGTTTTACGGCGTCGACGGTCACCGTTGGGTCGAGGGAATGCTGACGTCGCTGCCCGGCGGGCAAATCGGATTTCTAATCTTCGTCAATGCGTTCATCTTCGTGCTGGCGTTCTTTCTTGATTTCTTCGAGCTCGCCTTCATCGTGATCCCGTTGCTCGGGCCCGCCGCCGAGCATCTGGGGATCGACCTGATCTGGTTCGGTGTCATGCTCGGCGTCAATATGCAGACCTCGTTCATGCACCCGCCGTTCGGATTCGCCCTGTTCTATTTGCGTTCAGTTGCGCCGCGCGAGAGCTATCTCGACCGCCTCACTGGAAAGAGAATGGAGCCGGTGACGACCGGTCAGATCTACTGGGGCGCGATTCCGTTTGTGATCATCCAACTGATCGGGGTTGCGCTCGTCATCATGTTTCCGATCATGGTCACGCACTATAAGGACACCGGCCCGCAAATCGATCCATCAAAGGTCAAGATCGAAATCGAGCAGCCCGACCTGCCACCGATCGATTTTGGCCAGCCCCCAAACTTCAAGTAATACTCGGCGTTTCGTCCGCCCGCGCGGGCAGCCGATCATTCCGCGCCAACGCGGTTTGCAGAAGCGGAGCAGTCCCGGAGGCCGCGCCTCCGGGGCGTGCGATCTAGGCGATTACCCGCGGCGGAGGGCGCGTATCTGGAAGGTATCGAAGGTATATTCGGCAACCTGCCACCACAGATATTCGTCGCCCCGGAACGCGACCATGTTTTCGTAGACTTTCTTGAATTCGGGATTCTTGGCCGATGTCTCCGCGTAGATCTCGTTCGCTGCCTTGTAGCAGGCCTCGAGCACCGGCTGGCTGAACGGCTTCATCTCCGCACCGCCCGCGACCAGCCGCCTCAGCGCCGCCGGGTTTGCAGCGTCGTACTTCGCGACCATCCATTCGTTGGCGACCGCGGACGCGCTGCGCAGGATCGACTTGTAGCTTGCGGGCAGCGCGTTCCATTTGTCGATATTGAAGAAATTGTGGATCATCGCGTTTCCTTCCCACCAGCCCGGATAGTAGTAATACTTGGCGACCTTGTAGAAGCCGAGCTTCTCGTCGTCGTAGGGACCAACCCATTCGGCAGCGTCGATCGTTCCCTTTTCGAGCGCGGGATAGATGTCGCCCCCCGCGATCTGCTGTGGAACCGCGCCGAGCTTCTGCAGCACGGTGCCGGCGAATCCTCCGATCCGCATCTTGAGGCCGTTGAAATCGGAGGCGTCCTTGATCTCCTTGCGAAACCAGCCGCCCATCTGGGCGCCGGTATTGCCGGCGGGAATGGCGTAGATGTTGAACTTCTTGTAGAAGTCGTTCATCAAATCCATCGCGCCACCGAAGAACATCCAGGCATTCTGCATGCGGGTATTGAGACCAAATGGGATGACGGTGCCGAACGCGAAGGTCGGATCCTTGCCGAAATAATAGTAGGACGCGGTGTGGCACATCTCGACCGTGCCGTTCTGGACCGCGTCGGCGGCAGAGAGACCGGGCACGATCTCGCCGGCGGCGAACACCTGGATCTGAAACTTGTTATCGGTCGCTTCCGCGACCGCCTTGGCAAACACCTCGGCCGCGCCGTAGAGCGTGTCGAGCGACTTGGGGAAACTCGAGGTCAGCCGCCATTTAAGCTCCGGCATCGATTGCGCGATCGCGGGACTGGCAACCGCCACCGCCGCGGCGCCGACGCCCGCGCTCTTGAGAAATTCACGTCGTTTCATTCACTCCTCCCAGAGAGTTGATTTTGAACGGATTACTGGACCGCCCTTGGCGCTCGGATATCACGAAAGGGGGGCCGGTGGGAGCCCAAAATGCACCCCGTGGCCCTCCCCGGATCAAGTCCGTGGCAGGCTCTTCGAGACGCCCTCGCTACGCTCGGGCTCCTCAGGACAAGGACCGAGTTTGTGACCCGCGCCGCGAAGCTTGCCTCCCGCGCAGCACACTCAGGCCTCATCCCGAGGAGCGCCCGAAGGGCGCGTCCCGAAGGATGGCCACTGGTAATGACGCATGCTGCGAGGGTTGCGCCGAGACCTATTTGGTCACGTCGACGTAGAGTTCCATCTTCGGATGGATGCCGCAGAACACCAGAAACGATCCGGTTGCCGGAAACGCGATCTCGACGGTTTCCCCGGGCTCCTGCGCGCCGGAATCGAACTCGAGCTTTGGATCAAATACACGCACATTGTGGGTGCGGGAATCGTTGTTGAGGATCCACAGGTGCGAGCCTGATTTGACCTTCACGTGCGTCGGGCTGAACTGCTTCTCGCGCTGAGAGATCGTGGTGACGTCGACCGCGGCGCCGGCAGGCTGGATCGTCTCGGCCGTAATCGTCGCCGGCGGCTGCGGATCGTCGTCCGCTGCGAGCGTCGCGAGGAAGGCCTTTAGCGCGGAGCGCTCCTCGTCGGAGAGCGAGAGCCTGCGCGCCAGGTCCGGCGCCACGCTCTTGCGCTCGACCACGCCCTGCTCGTAGTGGCGCAATACGTCGTCGATGCTCGCCAACGACCCATCATGCATATAGGGCGCGGAGCGCTTGAGCTCACGCAATCCTGGCGTCTTGAACGCGTGGTCGGCGGCCGCGAGGTGCAACACCGCGCCGCGGCCGCGGTCCGCATCGGGCAAGCCGATGTCGTAGAAATTGCCGTCGGTGAAGGCGAAGCCGGTGTGGCAGTTGGCACAGCCCGCCTTGCCGGTAAACAGCCTGAACCCGTCGATTTCCTGCGGCGTCAACGCGTTGTCATCGCCCTCGACCCAGTGGTCGAAGCGGGTTGGCGGGGACACCAGTGTGCGCTCGTAGGCCGCAATCGCCCTGGCGAAGTTCTCATCACTGACCTTGGGGTCCTGCGGAAACGCCTTGGCGAATGCCCGCCGGTAATCGGGGTCGGCGGCGAGCCGCGCGATCAGCGGTGCCTTCGGCTGTGCCATCTCGTCAGGCGATTCGATCGGACCAAAAACTTGCTGCTCGAGATTTCGGGCGCGTCCATCCCAGAACACCGGATGCGCCCATGCGAGGTTCCACAATGTCGGCGTATGGCGGCCGAGCCGCTGTCCGGATACGCCGGTGCCGCGCTCGCGACCGTCCGCGAATCCTTTCTCGCGGATGTGGCAGGTCGCGCATGCGGTGCTGCCGTCGACCGAAAGCTTCGGATCGTGAAACAGTTTTTCCCCGAGGCTGCGCTTGGCTTCGGAGAACGCATTGTCGGCCGGGAACGGAACGGCCGGTGGCCTGCGAAACGCGGCTTTGAGCGTCGCCAGATCCGGCTCGGCGTCGGATTGGGCCGCTAATGCCGCCAGTCCACCCGCCGCCGCGCCGGCGAGAAACGCCGCGCTCAACAGCACCGGCAGCGGTCGGATCGTCATCAGCCTCGTCACATCAGCTTGGCAGACGCTTTTTGGACCGCGGCAACGTCGGCCGCCACGGCGGCCGCGCTCTTGACCGGGACCTTGGGCGGCACCGCCGCGGGCCAGACTTTTTTGAGTTGCGCGAGCCGGCTTTGCACCGCCTTGAGCGCGTTCGCGTCCTTGCGCCCAAGTTCGCTCGCCACACTGTCAATCATCCGCTCTGCCTGCCACACGAAGCCGCGCGAGTCCTGATATTCGACCGGCTTGGCGATGCGGCCCTTTACAATCGCCCCTTCGTATTCATTGGCCGCGGCCTTGAGCGCCATGATCGCCGTTGCCATCACGAAGCTCGGCCAATCCTTTTCCTTGGCTCTGAGCCCGCTGTCGCCGGCGGCGAGCGCCGCCATGACCGGCTGCAGCGCCGCGGCATAGTCCGCACTGTTCTTCTGTTTCACCGCATCGGCAAGCTTGAGCAATGCGCCGTCGAACGGCGGCATGCCGTAGTCCGCAACCTTGTCTTTGATTCCGCCGTAGAGCTCTTCGGTCGGATGCAGGAAATGCGGCATCGCCGCATCCCACTCCCCGGCCTTGACCAACTCATCGCCGACCAGCAGGTGGCCCTGGATCAACGCCAGCGTGAGCGCGAACTGGAAATCCGGCGGCAGATCAGCCGGGACGCCGGCCTCGCCCGCTTCGCCGCCGGCCGGCATGCTGTGCTGCGCCAAAATCCAGTGTGCGTTCGCCGGCTCGCGCACCGCAGCGCCTCGCAAATCTCGATCGTGCGGAACAACACTCGTCGCCGCCAGGGCTGTCCCTTGCGGCAATGCAGCTGCCGTACCCGTCACGAACAAACCAACGCCGAGCCAAATCTTGGTGGTTGACTTCATGCCGTGCCTCAACAACGTGCGCCAAGCGGTACAATCTCATGGAATGCGGGACAATAGGTGCGGTTGCGCGATATGGTCCAATCAAGGTGTTGTTTATAGCTATTCCAATCGGGTGGTTCGGTAGTGCTCCGAACCCGAAGTTCGCGCACACTGCGCCGCCAGCCTGACCGCAAACTTCGGAATCGGGACACTGGATGCAGATCGTCATTGGCAACATGTTATCGGCGGCCGATCTCGACAGCCTGCGGGCCGCACTGGACGGGGCGCACTTCGTCGACGGCCGCGAGACCGCCGGGTTCGCGGCGCGCACCGTCAAGCACAACCTGCAGGCCGCCAGCGAACCGGCGCTCGATGCGCCGCGCGCGCTGGTGCGCGAGCGCATCCTGGCCAACGAGGTGTTCGGGCTTGCGGTGCGGCCGAAGGCTTTATCGCTGATGTTCTCCCGCTACGATCCGGGCATGCGCTACGGCACCCATGTCGATGACGCGATCATGCACGGGATGCGCGCCGACGCGGCGTTCACGTTGTTCCTGTCGGATCCGCAAAGCTATGACGGCGGGGAACTCGTCCTCGACACTGCGGCCGGCGAGGACACGATCAAGCTCCCGGCCGGCGCGCTCGTTGCCTATCCGGCGACCAGCCTGCACCGCGTCGCCGAGGTGACGCGCGGCACGCGGCTCGCCGCGATCGGCTGGGCGCGGAGTTTTGTGCGCGACGCGGCACAGCGCGAGCTGTTGTTTGATCTCGACACCGCGCGGCGCAAGCTGTTCGCGCAGCAGGGTGCGACCGCGGAGTTCGACCTGCTGTCGAAATCGCTCGCTAACCTGATGCGAATGTGGGCGGAGGATTAGGCCTCAATCACGATCTTGGGCGCGGGCTTACTCGCGCCCGCCAACCCGGCGCGAACGCGCGCCGCGATCTCGCGATAGATTTTAGCGTGCGCTCCGTCCGGGTCGGTGGCAACCACCGGCAAGCCGGCGTCAGATTTCTCCCGGATCTCCATATGGAGCGGCACTTCGCCGAGGAATGGCACGCCCTGCCGCTCGGCTTCATGCCGCGCGCCGCCATGGCCGAAGATATCCGCGCGTGTCCCGCATTCCGGGCACTGGAAGTAGCTCATGTTCTCGACGATGCCGAGCACCGGCACATTGACGCGCCGGAACATGCCAATGCCGCGGCGCGCGTCGATCAGCGCCAGGTCCTGCGGGGTTGAGACGATCACCGCGCCCTTGAGCGGCACCTGCTGCGCCATGGTGAGCTGGGCATCGCCGGTGCCGGGCGGCATGTCGACCACCATCACGTCGAGCGTTCCCCACTCGACCTCGCGCAGCATCTGGGTGAGCGCCGACATCACCATCGGACCACGCCAGATCATCGGCGTTTCCTCCTCGATGAGGAAGCCAATCGACATGACCTTGAGCCCGTACCCATCCATCGGGCGCAGGCGCGTGCCCCCGATGGTTTGCGGCTTGCCACGAATGGCCAAGAGCTTGGGCACCGAAGGCCCGTAGATGTCGGCATCAAGCACGCCGACTTTGAGCCCGAGGTCGCGCAGACCGAGCGCGAGATTGACGGCCGTAGTGGATTTGCCAACCCCACCCTTCCCTGACGCGACCGCGATGATCGCTTCAACGCCCGGCACCGCAGGCTGCTGGCCCGCGGGCTGACGACCGTGCGGCCGTGCGCCAGGAGGCGCGGCGGGTGCGACCCGGCTTGGCGGCGCAGTCGGCTGCGCGCGAGCCCCGGCGGGCCGTTCGCCGGTAAGTGCCACCATCGCCGAGACGACACCGGGCACGGCGCGCACCGCGGCTTCCGCCGCCTTGCTTACCGGCTCCCAACTCGGAACCACTGCGGCATCAACCGTGATCGAAAAGAACACCTTGCCGTCGGTCACGATGACATCCGACAGTTTGCCGGTCGCGGGCAGCGCGACACCATCGGGGCTCTTCACCCGCGCAAGCGCAGTCAGAACATCGGTCTTCTCGACGGCCATGCGACGTCTCCGGGCAACCCGCCTTGATCTAATACGGCGTCACTGGGTTGACGAGACCCCCGCCGCCATGAACCTTGCGCAATTCAGTACGCGGCGTGAAGGAGGAAGCGATGTTGAGGGTAGCGTTCCTGGGGCTCGGGGTCATGGGCTATCCCATGGCTGGGCATCTGAAGACCAAAGGGGGCCATGAGGTCACGGTCTACAATCGCACCGCCGCCAAAGCCGAGAAATGGGTCGCGCAGTTCGGCGGCCGCAGCGCGAAGACCCCCAAAGAGGCGGCGGCGGATCAGGACTTCGTGATGGTCTGCGTCGGCAACGACAACGATCTGCGCGAGGTCGTGCTCGGCGCCAACGGCGCCATGCATGCGGTCAAGCGCGGCGCCGTGCTGGTCGACCACACAACCGCCTCCGCGGAACTCGCGCGCGAATTCCATCGGGAAGCCAAGGCGTGCGGGTTCGATTTTATCGACGCGCCGGTGTCCGGCGGCCAGGCTGGCGCCGAGAACGGCGTACTCACGGTCATGTGCGGCGGCGATCCCGAACCGTTCGGGCGGGCCGAGAAGGTGATCGCGGCCTATGCGCGCGCCTGCACGCTGATCGGCGCCTCGGGCTCGGGACAACTCGCCAAAATGGTCAATCAGATCTGCATCGCCGGTACCGTGCAGGGCCTCGCCGAAGGTTTGCATTTCGCCAAGCGTGCCGGCCTCGATATCGAGAAGCTGATTGCGACCATCTCCAAGGGCGCCGCGCAGTCATGGCAGATGGAGAACCGCTATAAGACCATGGTCGCCGGCAAGTTCGATTTCGGCTTCGCGGTCGACTGGATGCGCAAGGACCTCGCCATCTGCTTTGCCGAGGCCAGCCGCAACGGCGCGCTGTTGCCGATGAGCGCGCTGGTCGATCAGTTCTATGCGGAAGTGCAGAAAATGGGCGGCAAGCGCTGGGACACCTCGAGCCTGATCGCGCGGCTAGAGCGCTGACGCTTACGCGGCCGCGCTCGGACGCGCCGAGATTTCGGCGTGCCAGCGTCGCACGTTCGGCGTGTCGTCGGCGACCGCGAGCCGCGCGGGCTTCATCAGATCGATGGCGACAAGACCGGTGATGTCGGCGACTGTGAAGCGATCGCCCGCCACGTAACGGCGCACCGCCAGCTCGCCATCAAGCAATCGCAGGAACTCGAAGACGCGGGGCTTGTTGGCTTCGCCCCAGGCTGTGACCTGCGGGTTCTCGAGGGCCTTCATGCCGGGATTAAGATGGCGCAGCACCTGCGCCACGCCGAACAACAGCTTGTGCTCCATTCGCCGATTCCACATCTCGACCATGGCGGCTTCGAGCCCGGTGCGCCCGAACAGCGCCGGCTCGGGTTCGAGCGCTTCGAAATAGCGGCAGATCGCGATCGATTCCGTGATCACGGTGCCGTCGTCGAGGACGAGGCTTGGAACCTGCTGCAACGGATTGATCGCCGTATAGGCCGGCCCCTTGTGCTCGAGCTTGCCGATATCGACCTGCTGCTTGTCGATCTCGATGCCCTTTTCGGCCAGAAAGATGCGCACCCGCCGCGGATTGGGAGCACGGCCGCCGTCGTAGAGCTTCATGGGTGCGTTTCCTCGACTACCGCGGCATTTAAGGGCCATATTAAGGAATTGCCGCCACCATTGGGATGGGGCAAGGGCATCACAGTCGGTAGCGGGGCGGCAATGGCCCGCTTGGCCTGTTTCGGGAAATGCCTATGTTGACCACATGCCTATCGACTCCCCCTGCACCAAGATTTGCACACTCCATCCCCTATTGCGCATTTGCATCGGTTGCGGGCGTGACCTCGCCGAGATCGAACGCTGGTCGCAATTGTCGGCGCACGAGCGGGCCGCGGTGATGACCACGGCGCGGCTGCGTCTGACCGAGCTCTCACGCGATCCGTCGGCGTGACCCGAGGCACCCCATGCGGCACGCGCTTCTCTGGATCTTGTTGCTTGGGCTAAGCCTCGCCGTCGTGGTCATGGCCTCCGGGAACGGCCAGGGCACGATCGGCGACCTGACGACCGGTGATTTCGCCTCGCTGCTGGTCAACGTGGCCTGGCTGGTTCTGATCGGCGGCGTATTGATCGTTCTGTTTCGCGACCGGATCACCAAGGCGCTTGAGGCCGCGGTACTCTGGATCGTGATCGCCCTGCTGTTGATGCTCGGCTACACCTACCGCTTCCAGCTGCACGACATCGCCGATCAGGTGATGGCCGAGCTGATCCCGGGGCGGACCGCCGACAGCGGACGCACGGTGGCGCTGGCGCGCGCCCAGTCAAGTGATTTTCAGATTACGACCGACATCAACGGACACAGCATTCCGATGATCCTCGACACCGGCGCGAGCTCGGTCGTGCTGACCAATGAGGCCGCCAAGGCGGTCGGCCTGCCCGTCGAGGTGATCAAATACACCGTGAACATTGCGACCGCCAACGGTCACACCAAAGCCGCCGAGGTGACGCTCGATCGTGTTGCGGTCGGCAGCATCGTGGAACGCGCGGTGCCGGCCTTGATCGCGCAACCCGGCCAGCTTAAGACCAGCCTGCTCGGCATGAGTTTCCTCAACCGGCTGCAGAGCTGGGAAGTGCGCGGCGACAAGCTGGTGCTGCGCGGCTATCCTTAGAGCGTGATCCCGAAAAGTGGGTACCGGTTTTCGGAAGAAGATCACGCTCCAACAACGATCCTCCGCGGCCGTCGTCCTCACAACCCATCGGAGTGCCTCGCGATGAAAGGCGTCGGCGTCGCGCTGTTTGCGGCAGGCATCGCGCTCGGCAACAACATCGCGCCGGCCGCGGGCGGCCCGTGCAGCGAGGAGCTCGCCGACATCGATCGCCGGCTCGAGCTCAACGTCGCAAAGCGGTCGAAGCCGCGGCCGACGAACCAGCAATCCGCAAAACCCGCGCCGGCCCCGCGCGCCCTGCCGGAGCAGCGCTACGACGCGCCGCTGGCGCTCGCGCGCAAGCTCGACGCCGAAGGCAACGAGGATTGTCACAAGGCCGTGGTCGAAGTCGAGATGCTGATCAGCCAGTGAATCTCAGTGGCCGAGGATGGCGAGCGCGAAGCGCGCCGAGGCCACCAGCAGGAAGATGCCAAAACCGATCTCCAGCCAGCGCTTGGGCAGCGCGTGCGCGAGCCGCGCGCCATAGCTCGCGGTGAAGCTCGACACCGGCGCCATCAAGGCAAAGCCGATCAGTGACACGAAGCCGATCGAAAGCGGCGGCATCAGACTTTGCTTGGGCAGCCCCGCCAGCATGAAACCGATGGTGCCGGCAATGGTGATCGGCACGCCGAGCCCGGCCGATGTCGCAACCGCGCGAAGGATGGGCTTGTCGTGCATCGTCAGGATCATGTTGGAGACCGAGCCGCCGCTCACCCCCATCAGGGCCGAGCACAGCCCGACCACAAAGCCATAGGCCTTAAGCCCGGGTCCCTTGGGCAGGTCGTCGCCGAAGCGCCAGTCGTCGCGACCGATCAATAGCCGCAACGCAATCACGCTGGCGATCACCGCGAAGGCGAGCTGGAACACCCACCCCGGCGCGAACGCGGCGATCAGCGCGCCGGTGCCGACGCCAATGACCGCCGGCAGCCACCACGCGCGCACGATCTCGTCCATCACAGCGCCGCGCTTGAGATGCTCCCGGTAGGACCGAAACGTGGTCGGCACGATGATGGCGAGCGAGGTGCCGATACAGAGCTGCATGCGCACCTCGTCCCGCACGTTGAGGACGCCGAACACCTCGTAGAGCACCGGAACGATGATCGCGCCGCCGCCGATCCCGAACAGGCCGGCGAGAATCCCGGTGACGAAGCCGCCCACAACGATCATACCGGCGAGCCAGGCGAGCTCGCCGGCGCCCATTCCGAAGATCATGCGGCCTCGCTTCGCGCCGCGTGGTCGGGCACGAGCTCGAGCGCGCGGGCAAACAGATCGGCGCCGGCGTCCGGCTTGACCGCCTGCGTCGCCAGCATGCGGCGAAACGCGCGCGCGCCGGGCACCGCGTGAAACAGGCCGAGCACGTGGCGCACGATCGCGTAGAGCCGCGTGCCGTGCGCAACTTCGCGCTCGATATAGGGGATCAGCGCGTGGGCTGCGGCCTTGGCTGAGGGAAACGGCGCTGGCGCGCCGTAGACGAGCGCATCGACCTCGAGCAGGCGCCAGGGCTCGCGATAAGCCGCGCGGCCCATCATCAAACCGTCGACCTCGTTCAACACCTCGAGCCCGCGCCGGACGTCGTCGAGGCCGCCGTTGAGCAGGACCGGGAGGCGCGGATAGGCGCGCTTGAGCCGAAACACGCGCGCGTAGTCGAGCGGCGGGATCTCGCGGTTCTCCTTAGGCGACAGACCCTCGAGCCAGGCCTTGCGGGCGTGCACGATCAGCGCATCGACGCCGGCTGCCGTGACCGCGGCGGCGAGCTCATCGAGCGCGGTCTCCGGATCCTGGTCGTCGATGCCGAGCCGGCACTTGACGGTGACGGGAAGCGCAGCCGCGGCCTTCATGGCGGCGACGCAATCGCCGACCAGCGCCGGCTCCGCCATCAGGCAGGCGCCGAAGCGACCCTCCTGCACGCGATCGGACGGGCAGCCGACGTTGAGGTTGATCTCGTCGTAGCCGGCTTCGGCGCCGATGCGCGCGCAGTGCGCGAGCGCGACCGGGTCCGATCCGCCGAGCTGGAGCGCGACCGGATGCTCGGCCGCATCGTGGCGCAACAGCCGCGCACGGTCGCCATGGATGAGCGCGCCGGTGGTGATCATCTCGGTGTAGATCAGCGCGCGGCGCGTGAGCAGGCGGTGGAAGAACCGGCAGTGCCGGTCCGTCCAGTCCATCATCGGGGCAATTGCAAAACGACGATCGAGCTTGCCCATCAGGTGCGGCCATGACCCGCGCAGCGGGGCTGCGCGCAGCCGTTACATATCCGCCCGGGCGCGATCATCCAACCGCCGCCGGCGCGGATGAGGCCGCGGCCCGCGCGTGCCGGCGGGCCCTTGGATGAGAATTTGACCCCCCGGATGAGAATTTGCGCGGGCTTTTCTCATCCAAGCGACACATTGATAAACTAAGGTTTTTTTGCCCGGATTCGGGCTTGGATAAGAATTTGGGAGCCGGACGCGAGCAATGGGGCTTGCCAAGCATGATAACAAAACGTATGTCACTTTGTTATGATGGCCCGCAATCGCGCGCCGGACATGCCTGGCTGACGACGTCGGCCTGGATTGGCTGTTAAAAGCCCCGGCCGCGGGGGATAGCAATGCATCTGCTCCCCTAAACTCCCGCCTGCGAGTATGTCGTTACCTCGCGCCTCATTGGC
>DATIPA010000085.1:0-23171 GCA_035472475.1 Xanthobacteraceae bacterium
TACCGACCTGATGACGCGGGCTGCAAGGGCGGCCGGGCTTGGGCCCGAGTGCGTGCCGCATGGGCTACGCAAGGCACTCTTGAGGCGCCTCGCCGAGAGGGGTGGCACAGCCAAGGAACTTGCCGCCATTGGCGGTCACAAGAGTCTTGCTGAGATAGAGCGCTACACAGCTGCAGCCGACCAGCGGCGGCTCTCGAAGGCCGCGATGCGCAAGCTTTCGGACGAACCCGGAACGGAGAGTGTCTAACTCTGAAAGTCCGAGTGTCTAGGAAATTTCCAAAGGATTGAAATTACTTACAGAAAATCGGCCGCGGCCTTAACCTTTCGTTAACCGGCGACGGAGCTAATTGGTTAACCCGCCGGAAAGAATCGCAGGCCGTTCGTGACCAGCACTAGCGCCGCACAGATGCGCCCGTCGCTCGGATTTCGCGGTCGCTCCTTCATGGCCTATTCGCTCGCGCCGCAGCCGCCGATCGCCGATTGGCTGGCGGAACTCGACAGATGGGCGCGCAATTCACCCGGCTTCTTCGTAGGCAGGCCGATTGTGCTCGATCTCCTGGCCGTCACGTTGAGCCAGGGTGCAATCGCGCACCTCATCGCCGAACTATCCCAGCGCGCGATCCGTATCATCGGCATCGAAGGCGCTGCGCCGGCCGATCTAGGGGCCGACCTGCCGCCGCTGTTGAAGAACGGCCGGCCAGCCGGCATGGATGATGTTTCAGGCGCCAAACCCGCGGCGCAACAACAGGAACCATCGTCGCTATTGCTGGAAGAGCCGGTGCGCTCCGGCCAATCGGTGATCTTTCCGCACGGTGACGTCACCGTCGTGGGGCAGGTTGCATCCGGCGCCGAAGTGGTCGCCGGCGGGTCGATCCATATCTACGGCGCGCTGCGCGGCCGCGCCCTCGCGGGGTCGATGGGGAATTCGCGGGCGCGCATCTTCTGCCGCAAGAACGAGGCTGAGCTGCTGGCCATCGACGGCTACTACCAAACGACCGAGGACATCGACACGAAGCTGCGCAACCGGCCGATCCAGGTCTGGCTCGAAGGCGATATGCTGATGGTCGCTGCCGCGGATTGAATACACAGGAGGTAATTGGAATGGCGAAAGTGGTGGTTGTCACATCGGGCAAGGGCGGGGTCGGCAAGACGACGACGACGGCCGCGCTCGGTGCCGCGCTGGCGCAGTCAGGACAGAAGGTTGCTCTGATCGACTTCGACGTCGGGCTGCGCAACCTCGACCTGGTGATGGGGGCCGAACGCCGCGTGGTCTATGACCTGATCAACGTGGTGCAAGGTGTCGCCAAGCTCCAGCAAGCGCTGATCAAGGACAAGCGTATTGACACTCTGTGGCTGCTGCCGGCCTCGCAAACCCGCGACAAGGATGCACTGACCGAGGACGGCGTTGCGCGGGTGATCGCCGAGCTGCGCGAAACCCACGACTGGGTCCTCTGCGACAGCCCGGCCGGGATCGAGCGCGGCGCTACGCTCGCGATGCGGTTTGCCGACACCGCGGTCATCGTCACCAACCCCGAAGTCTCCTCCGTGCGGGATTCCGACCGCATTATCGGGTTGCTGGACGCCAAGACCGAAAAGGCCGAGAAGGGCCAGCGTGTCGACAAGCACATTCTCATCACCCGTTACGACGGCGCCCGCGCCGCGCGCGGCGAGATGCTGAGCATCGAGGACGTGCTTGAAATTCTGTCGACGCCCTTGCTGGGGATCATTCCGGAAAGCCAGGAGGTGCTGCGCGCCTCCAACCTTGGCGCGCCGGTAACGCTCAGCGATCCCGCGAGCGGACCGGCCCGTGCCTACGTTGACGCCGCACGCCGGCTCAACGGCGAATCGGTGGCGATGGCGGTTCCCGGCGACAAGAAGCGGCTGCTTGATCGCCTGTTCGGACGGAGGGCCGCATGAACCTCATCAACCTGCTACGGCGGCGCGGTTCGGCGCCGGTGGCACGCGAGCGACTGCAGGTCCTGCTCGCCTACGAGCGGGCGAATCGCGGTCATTCCGATCTACTCGCTGTCCTGCGCGAGGAGATCGTCGCAGTGATCGCCCGCCACGTCACCGTCGATCGCGACAACGTGATAGTTCGAATGGATCGCGGCAACACCGTCTCGACGCTCGAGATCGACATCGAGATTCCACACAACGCCGCCGCGCTGCTCGCGCGAGCTTAGCGCGCCCAGGCACCGTCCAGTCAGTTTGCGCCAAAAGTTCGGCTTGATGGGGGGACGAACAAGGAGGGCGGCGGCGGGAGCTGTTGCCCTCCTTGCATTTTTCGGGATGGGCGATCGAAGAAAATCACCCCGCTCTAGGCGCGCTGGCGCTGTAGGTATTTGGGATTCTCTTGCGACGTCAGAAACTCCGCGAATTGACGTTTCAGCCGCGGCATTTCCAATAGCAGCGTCAGACTCTTTTTCTTCTTCTTCGTTATGAGGGTCGACGGATCAAAATAGGCCTGCGCGTTCTCGACTGTGAGCACAAACGGCGGATAGCCGTCGCGGGCCAGAATGTAGCTCATGATGAGAGCCCCGGTCCGATGATTGCCTTCGATGAACAACTCGGGCTCGCTCAGCACCCTGATATAGACGCCGGCTGCGCGTTTCCACGCCGACTCTTTGGCGTGCATCCCGTACCATTCGATGATGTCGCGGATGCCACCGTCCTTTTCGTCGTAGAAATGCTTCTCGGTAGCCGCAAGGTGACGCGCCGATTCGGCCCTGACCGCAGGGTCGAGGCCGCACAGCACGATCGCGTTCAGCTCGAGAAAGCAGCGCAGGTGGGCAAGCGAGAATAGATCAACCTTGCGCGCGAGCAGATCATCGACAAATGCGTAGCCCAACAGCATACGTTCGACGATCGCATCGTCCATGCTGTCGCGCCGGCTTTTGAGAATGGCGTTGATGCGTGGAAACTGAGCCTGCACGTCCCGCAGCGATGCCTCGATCGCTTGCAGGTTGAGAATGCTTCCCCCTCGCTCCAACGACGGTCGATGACCCGGACTTGCCGGGTGCGCGGCGGTTTCGGAAATCGACGTGTTCCTCGGTTAGAGACCGGCAGCGCCCAGCGCCTGCTTGCCAAGTGCAATAACACCGGCCTCAAGCGGAACATAGCCGATTCCGACACCGTCGCTCTGCCCCTGCGTCAACCCCCAAACGACGAATTCGCGCGACATGGTGCCCTTGCCGGGCTCGGCATACTTCCGGTTGATCGCGATCCAGCTGTAACTCACGATCGGGTACGCTTCGCCGCCGGCGGGCTCACTGACAAGAAACAGAAGGCTGCGACGAAGCCGGTGAGGGAGGCGGGGCGCCGGCGCGTCATGGCGGTCACCCCCGTCGGATGCGGACGGTTTTAGCTGAACTTGCCGCTGATATATTCCTGGGTGAGCTGCTCGCGCGGGCGCTGGAAGACCTGCTCGGTGTCGCCCATCTCGACCAAGTACCCGGTACGGCCGCCCTTCGAGATGTCGACCCCGAAGAACGCTGTGATGTCAGCAACGCGGGTCGCCTGCTGCATGTTGTGGGTCACAAGCGCGATCGTGTAGTCCTTCTTGAGCTCCAACATGAGCTCCTCGACGCGACGGGTCGCGATCGGGTCGAGCGCAGAGCAGGGCTCGTCCATCAGCAGCACGGTCGGCTCGGTCGCGACCGCTCGCGCGATACACAGACGCTGCTGCTGACCGCCCGACAGCGACAGGCCGCTGGCCTTGAGCTTGTCCTTGACCTCGTCCCAGAGCGCGGCGCGACGCAGCGCGTGCTCGACCCGCTGGTCGTAATTGCCCTTGAACTTGTTGAGCCGCAGCCCGAACGCGACGTTGTCATAGATGCTCATAGCGAACGGGTTGGGTTGCTGGAACACCATCCCGATGTAGCGCCGCACCACGACCGGATCGATGTCCTTGGCGTAGATATCCTGGCCGAGGAAGTGCACGTCGCCTTCCAGGCGGAAGCCCTGGATCAAATCGTTCATGCGGTTGAGGCTGCGCAAGACGGTGCTTTTGCCGCAGCCCGAGGGACCAATGAACCCGGTGATCTTGCCCTTGCGGATCGGCACGTTTGCATCGCGCACCGCCAGAAACGATCCGTAGTAGATCTTGCTCACCTTGCAGTTGATCGCGAGGTCGCCGCTTTTAGCGCTGGCCGGCTTGGCTGGCGCATCGCCCTTAAGCGGTTGCACGACGGTCATAACAGGCTCCTGTTAGTATTTCGCGCGTCCGAACAGACGGCTCAACACGTTGAATACGAGAACGATCAAGACCAGGACGAGCGATGCAGCCCAGGCCAGCTCGATCTGGTTGTCGAAGGGCATGCTGGAGAAGTTGTAGATCAGGATCGACAGCGACGCCGTCGGCTCGGACAGGCTGCGCAGCCAGTAGTTGCTGAACAGCGCGGTGAAGAGGAGTGGCGCCGATTCGCCGGCGACGCGGGCGACACCGAGCATCACGCCGGTGAGAATGCCTGGCAGCGCCGTTGGTAGAACGATCTTCCAGATCATCTGCGTGCGCGTGCAGCCCATGCCGAGCGCCGCGTCCTTCATCTTGCGCGGCACCATCTTCATGGCTTCCTCGGCCGTCAGCACGACCGTCGGCAGCATCAGAATTGAGAGCGAGATACCGCCCGCGATCGCCGAATATCCGCCCATGGCAAGCACGATCACCGCGTACACGAACACGCCGGCCAGGATTGACGGAAAGCCGGTCAGCACCTTGGCCAGGAACCGCGACACGCGTCCAAGCTGGCTGTCAGGCCCGAGTTCAGCCAGGTATGCGGCCGCGAGCACGCCGATCGGCACGCTGATGATTGTCGCGATCAGCACCATGACGACCGTGCCGATGATTGCGTTGCCGAAGCCGCCGCCGAGTTCGAATCCCGCCGGCGGAAGCTCGGTGAAGAGATCGAGCGACAGCCGTGCCCCGCCGTGCACGATCAGCATGTAGAGGACGGACACCAGCGGAACGGCGGCGATCAGGGCAACCGCCCACGCACCGATGGTAAGGATGCCGTTGCGCAACGCCCGACCTTCCGACCACGAATGCGTGAGGGCCGGCGCTTCGCCGGACAAACGCGGTGTGTCCGAGGCGGTCGTGTCGGTCATGCTTTGCCCGAGATCTGACGCTGCGTGAGCGTGAGGAGACCGATACCGGCGACGTTCACCACCAGCGTGATAGCGAGCAGCACGAGGGCGGCGTACATCAGCACCTCGACCTCGGCCGGGCCGGCTTCAGGAAAATGCGACGCAAGCAGCGCGGCCAGCGTCTCGGCCGGGGCGAACAGCGACAGGCTCACCTGGTTGGCGTTGCCGATCAGCATGGCGAGCGCCATGGTCTCACCCAACGCACGCCCGAAACCGAGCACCATGGCACTGAAGATGCCGCCGGCCGCGGTCGGCACCATCACCTTCAGGATCACTTCCCATAAGGTGGCGCCCATTCCATAGGCCGCTTCCTTGGTGCGGTACGGCACTGAGTTCAGGGCATCCTGCGAGATCGCGGCGACCGTTGGCAGCACCATGATGGCAAGCACGATGGCAGCCGGCAGCAGGCCAGGGCCGCTCAACGAAGTCCCAAAAAACGGAATGAAGCCCAGATACTCATTGAGCCAGTTCGCCGCCGGCCGGATCGCCGGAATGACGACGAAAATCCCCCACAGCCCGAACACGACGCTCGGGATTGCGGCCAGCATGTCGATGATCAGCCGAAACACGAAGGCAAGGCGCGGAGGCAGGAAGCCTTGGGTCAGGAAGATCGCGACCGTCAGGCCGAAAAATCCGCCGATCAGCAGCGCCAGCAACGAGCTGTAGAGCGTGCCCCAGATGCCCGGCAGGATGCCGAACTTGAGCTCCTGCACGTTGTATTGCGAGCTGATCAGGAAGTTGAAATGGTACTTCTGGATGGCCGGCATCGCCTGCCCGCCAATTTTCCAGAGAATGTAGGCAACGAGGACGATCAGCAATGCTGCGGCCGCCATGGCGAGCGCGCGGAAAGTTCGATCGGTTAGATACTCGAAGCTGGCCGGAGGGTGCGTAACCGCGTCCGGCGACGTGGCAATGGCGAACGGCTGGCTCAGCATGACTGATCCAAATCAAACCCGGGAGGGAAGCTCCCTCCCGGGTTGATACGGTTTACTTGATTTCGTTGGCGGCCGTTTTGACCTTCGCGACGACGGGGGCAGGTAGCGGGATGTAACCGAGGCTGTCGGCCATTGCTTGTCCCTTAGTAGCGCAAAAGTCGACCAGCTTCCGCAACACGTCAGCCTTTTTGACATCTTGTTGTTTGTAGAACAAGAGCCAGGTGAAGGTCGCTATTGGATAAGCGTCGGCGCCATCCGGATCGTCGACCCAGCCGCGCAGGTCGGGGCCGAGCTTGGCGGCGGCGAGTGCCGCTTCGCCAGATTTGGCGTCGGCCTCGATGTACTTGCCGGCCTTGTTCTGCAGGACGGCGATCGGCGTCTTGGTCAGCTTGGCGTAGCCATATTCAATGTAACCGATGGCCCCGGGCGTCTGCTTGATTGTCGCGGTCACACCGTCATTCTTAGGCGCGCCCACGATCTTGTCGCTGGCCGGCCATTCGACGGTGGTGCCGAAACCGACCTGCTTGGCGAATGCCGGGCTGACCGCTGACAAATGCTTGGTAAACACAAAGTTCGTTCCGCTGGCGTCGGAACGGCGGACGACGGTAATCGGCAGGTCCGGCAGTTTTGCGCTTGGATTGGCGGCCGTGATCCGCGGATCGTTCCATTTGGTTATCTTGCCGAGGAAAATGTCCGGGTAGACGTCGTGCGGGAGCTTGATCTGGGTGACGCCCGGAAGGTTATAGGCCAGCACGATTTCGCCGGCGGTAATCGGGATAAGGACGACGCCATCCTTTACCTTGGCGATCTCCTCGTCCGTCATCGCGGCGTCGCTCGCCGCAAAGTCGACGGTGTGATTGATGAAATCCTGGATACCGGCGCCGCTGCCCTTGGATTGATAGTCAACGATGACGCCATTGGCTCCTTTGCTGAAGGTCTTGAACCAGGCCGCATAGATCGGGGCCGGGAAGCTTGCTCCCGATCCGATCAGGCGCATGTCTTGCGCGCGCGCTCCCGGATCGTGGACGAACGCGGCGAAGGCGAGGAGCGCCGTGCCAAGCAGCGGCGCGCGGACAAAACGCTTCATGCGAGAGACCCTTCGTGGCTGATGCCTATTTGGCGGCTATGCCTACCCGGCTATTGCCCGCCGAGGAGCGCACGGCGGATCGAAATACCTTCCGGTCGCTTTCTCGGCACCGCACCATCGGTCCCGTACATGACAGTTACATGACAGTTCGCGCCTCCCCGAGTGACGATATTCGGTCCACCCTCGTCCTTAGGGCGACCGGGAGGACAACTTTCTATGAACATCCGCCGTCCTGGAAAATTTTGCGGGGCAACGGAACCCTATCGGGCAATTTTGCGTTGTAGGCCGGGCCAAGTTCCGTCGAAGCGCGGAATCGGGGGCCATTGGTGAAGATCAGTTGGTTGATGTGAAACGCGACGACCTTTCGGACGCGGCACGGCTGCAACTGTTTATCGACGCCGTGACGGACTACGCGATCTTCATGCTGGACCCGCAGGGGTATGTGACCAGCTGGAATTCCGGCGCGCGGCGGATCAAGGGCTACACAGCGCAGGAGATCGTCGGCCAGCACTTTTCCCGCTTCTACTCGGAGGCTGATCGTGTCGCGGGCGAGCCGGCCCGCGCGTTACGGACCGCGCTGGACAGTGGACGGTACGAGGCGGAGGGCTGGCGCATCCGCAAAGACGGGACGCCGTTCTGGGCGAGCGTCGTCATCGATCCGGTCCGCGACCCCAATGGCGTCCTGATCGGCTATGCCAAGGTGACGCGCGATATATCCGACCGCCGTACCGCCCAACTGGCGCTCGCGCGCGCGCAGGAGCAACTCACCTACTCCCAAAAGATGGAGGCGCTCGGACAGCTTACCGGCGGGGTCGCGCACGATTTCAACAATCTGTTGATGATCGTTGGCGGCCACGTCCGCATCGTCAAAAAGCTGTTGCAGGACAACCCTCGTGGCTTGCAAGCGGCGGAAGCGATCGAAACGGCGGCCAAGCGCGGCGAGACCCTCACGCGCCAGCTGCTGGCGTTTTCGCGGCGTCAGCCGTTGAATCCGGTCGTCGCCGAACTCAGTCAACGTATCGACGCGCTACGCACCCTGCTCGCAAATTCGCTTGGAGTGTCCATACAACTCAAGACATCCATTGCTTTGGATACCTGGTCGGTCGAGGTCGATGTCGGCGAACTTGAATTGGCGCTGGTAAACATCGCCGTCAACAGCCGGGACGCGATGCCGGATGGCGGCGTTATCTCGATCTCGACCGAAAACGTACGGTTGTCGCGCGGGCAAGCTTCCGGCGATCTCGCCGGGGATTTCGTCGCGCTCACCGTGGCCGACAACGGCACCGGAATGCCGCAGGATATCCTGTCGAAAGTGTTCGATCCGTTCTTCACGACCAAAGGCGCCGGCAAAGGGAGTGGGCTCGGGTTGTCGCAGGTCTACGGCTTTGCGCGCCAATCTGGCGGCTCCGTTAAGGTGGACAGCGAATTGGGGAAAGGCACCCGCGTCACGATCTACTTGCCACGCTCCCGTTCCGACCTCCTCAAGGCTTGGCCGAAGGAGGAGAACATTGAAGCCGTCGCGGGCGGGCTGGTGCTGCTCGTGGAGGACAATCCGGTGGTGGCGGAAGTCAGCGCCACGATGTTGAGCGAGCTCGGGTTCCAGGTCGAACTCGCGAGCGATGCCAAGGCCGCGCTGAGCGCGATCAACGGCGATACCAAATTTGATCTCATGTTCAGTGATATCGTCATGACGGGGCAGCTCGACGGAATCGGGCTCGCGCGCATCGTACGCCAGCGACGTCCCGATCTTCCGATCCTGCTGGCGACCGGATACAGCAGCGCCGCGCTCGCCGCGCGCGAAGAGTTCTCGATCCTGCGCAAGCCCTATCAGATCGCGCAGTTGAGCCGCGCGATCGCCAACGTGATCGCCCAGACACGCGGCGCAAACGACGGCGGTGACCCGCCCGCAGGGCGGGAAACGTCGAAAATGGCAACAACCGGCTCGCCGCCCGACTGATCGTCGGCCGCGATGCCGCGCAGGTTTGACGTTGCGAGCCTCGTTGCTCCACATTTGAAACTCCGGGCCGCGGCATCCGTATTTGCAGCCAGAGCGCACCCGAATGCGGATTTTTCCATGAGCGTCGATAGCAACGGGTTCTACGAACGGGTGCCGGTATTCGATCGCTTTTCCGAAATTGCCGATCCGGCGCGCTATCAGCCGCTGCCCGACGACTGGCACCTTGGCCTTGCCGACGTGGTGCAATCCACCAAGGCGATCCGCGAGAATCGCTACAAGGCGGTCAACATGGCCGGGGCTTCGGTGATCGCAGCCGTCGCCAACGCCCTCGGCAATCGCGATTTTCCGTTTGTGTTCGGGGGCGACGGCGCGAGCTTCGCGGTGCCGCCTGCGGACGCCGCACTGGCACGCGAGACCTTGGCGGCGACCGCTGCTTGGGTGCGCGATGAGCTCAGTCTCAACCTGCGGGTCGCACTGATTCCGGTCGCGGATGTGCGCCAGCACGGGCTGGCCGTGGACATTGCACGCTTCGCGCCGTCGCCGGACGTCTCATACGCGATGTTCTCGGGCGGCGGCATCGCGTGGGCGGAGGCCGCTATGAAGCGAGGGGCCTACGCAATTGCCCCCGGGCCGCCGGGGGCGCGGCCAGACCTCTCGGGCCTGTCGTGCCGGTTCTCGGAAATTCCAGCCGTACGCGGGACAATCATGTCGTTACTGGTGGTGCCGGCGGTTAGCCCGGACGCGACCTATCGCGACTTCATTGCGCGACTGGTGCAACTGATCGAAAGCTCGCCCGACGTGTCGCGTCCAGTTCCGGACGGAGCAGGTGACCTGCGTTGGCCCCCGGAGGGTCTCGAGCTTGAAGTCCGCGCGACGCGCCGCGCCGGCGGCTCGCTCCTGCTGCGCCGGGCTGTGGTGCTGATTGCGACCGCGATCTCCTATTGCGTCCTTCGTTTCAACATCAAGGTTGGCTCATTTGTGCCGACGACCTATCTGCGTCAGCTGCGGGACAATTCCGACTTCCGTAAGTATGACGACGCCCTGCGTATGGTGCTCGATTGCACTCCCGCGCTCGTGCGCGCCATCGAGGCACGGCTTGCCGCAGCGGCCAGCGCCGGCATTGTGCGCTACGGGATCCATCAACAAGACCGGGCGATGATGACCTGCTTCACGCCTTCGGCGTTTCGCAACGACCACGTTCATTTCATTGACGGCGCGCTCGGTGGCTATGCGCTCGCGGCCAGTGCGTTGAAGGGTGAGCACGCAACGGCAACCGCGCATAGCGGATAAGACGTCAGACCTTCGGCATCATTTGCCGTCGGTCGTCCGCTTATAGATATCGTCGAACCGAACGATATCGTCTTCGCCCAGGTAGCTGCCGACCTGAACTTCGATCAGCTCGAGCGGGATCTTGCCCGGGTTGGCGAGCCGGTGCACCGAACCGATCGGTACGTAGACCGACTCATTCTCGTGGATCGTGCGGGTCTCATCGTTGATCACGACGTGCGCGGTGCCCTTGACGACCACCCAGTGCTCGGCGCGGTGATGGTGTTTCTGCAGCGACAGCTGACCGCCCGGCTTCACCACGATGCGTTTGACCTGGTAGCGCGGGCCGGCATCGACGCCCTGATAGTATCCCCACGGGCGGTGGATCCGCTTGTGTTCGGTCGCTTCGCGGCGCCCGCTGGTCTTGAGCGTTGTGACGAGGTCTTTGATCTTTTCCGACTGGCTCTTGGGGACCACGAGCACCGCGTCCGACGTGGCAACCACCACCATGTCGCTCAATCCAACCACCGCGGTGAGTATCGTCTCGTCGGAAAAGACCAGGCTGTTCTTTGTGTCGATCAGTGCGGTCGGGCCGTCGACCGTATTACCTGACGCATCGCGATCGAGCTCTTTCCACAGCGCCCTCCAGCTTCCGATATCCGACCATCCGAAGTCGACCGGGAGCACAGCGGCATGTGTGGTGCGTTCCATTACCGCGTAGTCGATCGATTTTTTCGGGGCGCGCAGGAACGCTTGTTCGGGCAGACGCAGAAAATCGAGATCGTGCGCGATCTCGTCGACCGACTGCCTGGCGGCGGCCAGCATCTGCGGCTCGAATTGGGACAGTTCGCCCAGCATGCGGTCGGCGCGGAACATGAAATTGCCGCTGTTCCAGAGAAATCCCTCGGCGACGTAACGCGCTGCCGTGACCTGGTCAGGCTTCTCCACAAAGGCTTCAACGATGTGAGCGGCCGAGCCGGCGACCTTTACGCCGGGCCGGATGTAGCCGTAACTCGTCGCCGGCGCGTCGGGATGCACGCCGAATGTGACCAGATAGCCGGCCATCGCCGGCTTGAGCGCCTCCTGGCAAGCGCGACGAAACCCTTCGCTGTCGCGCACGACGTGGTCGGCCGCCAGCACCAGCATCAGGCTTTCACGATCGCGCCGGTTTGCGAGCTCGGCCGCGACGGCGATGGCCGGGCCGGAGTCGCGGCCGGCCGGTTCGAGCACGATATCGGCACTAGCGCCCGCGCGTTGAGTCTGATCGGCGACTGTGAAGCGAAACTCTACGTTGGTCACCACGATCGGCCGACCAAAAATATCCGGGTCGGCGACGCGGGCCAAAACCTGCTGGAACGTCGAGGCGCCGCCGGCAAGCGGGATGAATTGCTTGGGCTGGCTCTCGCGCGACAGCGGCCACAGCCTGGTGCCGGTGCCGCCACAGATAATGACTGGCGTAATAAGGCTCGACGTCATTTGACCTCAGTCAATGTGGTGGAGCGGGCGCTGCGGTTGCTTTGTAACCTAGTCGTCGAATAAGCGAAATCCACCACAGCCCAATACCCGGATGGTTTGACTGCCGATCTGCGGGTGAAACTTGGCGGGCTATCGTGCGTTGGTATTTGGCACGCAAGACGGCTAAATTATCATCAGTTGCTGAAGCGCGTAGCGGAGGATGCCAAGATGGCAAAAGCAAACGGACGGCGCGGTGTGAGCGATGCGACCCGCGACGTGCAGCAGGACTTGCAAGCTTTGCGTGAAGATCTGGGCGCGCTCGCTGAGGAAGTCACCGGCCTGATGAGCTCGACCGGCAATCAGGCGCTGGACGAGGTGAAAGATCGCGTGGGCCGCATCAGGTCCGGCCTCGATGACGTGATGTCGAACGCGAGCGCCCGCGGCCGTGACGCCCTGCACGACGCGAGCGAGAACCTCGGGGCCGCGCTTGAGGAGCACATTAAGGAGCGGCCGCTCACCACGCTGGCGCTCGCGGTAGGTCTTGGGTTTATCCTGGGTGCGAGCTGGCGTAAATAATCGAGCAACAGCTTATTTTGGAGATTGCGAACCCGTACGGGGAGGCACGTGAGCAATTTGCTGCGCGAGGTGACCGGCCGGTTTGACCGCACGTTGAAGTCGATGATCTATGCGGCCGCCGCCGGTGCCGCTGCGGTCGCGTCGCTGTTCTTCTTCACCCTGGCAGCGTTCCTGTTGCTACAGGTTCAATACGGCACAATGTACGCCGCATTGATCATGGGGGCGGCCTACGCAGTGTTGGCATTTGTGGCGTTCGCCGTCGTCCTCTTCCTCGGACGCAAGAAGCCGCCACCGGCCGCGGCGCCCCAAACGCCGGCGTGGTGGCAGGATCCGATCGTGATCACGTCCGCCCTGCAGGTTGCGCGCTCGCTTGGACCGCGCACCATCATCACGCTCGCGGCTGTCGGCGCTCTTGCGGCTGGCTTTCTGCTCACGAGCTCGAAACCGGCGAACGACAAACCGCCTGACAAGGATTGAGCGGCGAACTTGCGGGCGCCCTTGCCCGCCGTCGTGCGCGCGTGCGAAAATCACGCCATAAAGCAAGCCGTGACGGCCCTTCCCGGCCGAAGAACGATGGTGGGAGCTTCGCACATGCAGGTGCAAGTTGATGCAACGCGCCGGACGCAGGCGGGCGTGCTGCACGGGCGCAAGATCATCGATGAGATCAAGGCGAGCAGCATCGAGTTCATTCCCTGTCTACCCGATATCCACACCAGCGAAGGTCTGCTGCGCCCGCTCTGGCGCGAGTCAGGCATCAGGATGATCCGCGTCTGCAAAGAGGATGAAGGGGTCGGGATTTGCGCGGGGCTCGCCTATTGCGGCAAGCGCGCGCTACTGCTCATGCAGTACACGGGACTACTCGATTCGATCAACGCGGTCCGCGCGGTCGGCGTCGAATATGGGCTTCCGATCTGCATGATGGTCGGCCTGCTCAACAAGGAACCCGGTGTGCTTCCTGGCGAATCGAAACACTACGGCGTGCGCGTCGTGGGTCCGATCCTCGACGCCATGGGGGTTGCGCACCACGTGATCGAAACCGATGCGGACGTCGGCGTGATCAGACCGGCGATCGACGACGCGTATGGGCGGGGGCACCCCGTGGTTCTGTTCGTGGGCGGGAACGCACTGCCATGACCATGCGACGCGACGAGGCGTTGCGTGTGCTGGCGCGCCATGTAACCGATGACATCGTGGTGGCAGTTTACACGACAGCGTTCGACTGGATCGCGATCCGCAGCAGTCCGCTGAATTACATCGCGACCGGCGCGATGGGGCTCGGGTCCTCGCACGCGCTCGGACTGGCGCTCGGCCGACCGGACAAGCGCATCCTTGTGCTCGACGGCGACGGCAGCCTGCTGATGAATCTCGGGACGCTTGTCACCATCGCCGAGGTCGCGCCCAGGAACCTGCTCCATTTCGTGTTCGAAAACGGAACCTATGAGGCCAACGGGTCGCACCGGACGCCCGCCCATGGGCACGTGGATTTCTCTGGCCTAGCCGCGGCTGCCGGCTATCGCGGCTGCTACACATTCGACGACCTTGTAACGTTTGCGAACGAGATCGGCGGTGTGCTCGGCGAGCCCGGTCCGGTCTTTATCACCATGAAGGTCGAGCCCGGCGAGTCGCCGAAGTTCGACTACGAATACATGCACGGCGCGCGCGTGCGCGAGGAGTTCAAAGCTGCACTGGCCGGACCAGCCTGAGTTCGCAGCGGCATCATTGGAGACCGGAATGACGTCTGTGAAGTCGGTTTTGCTGGCGGCGTCGTTCGCCGTGGGCGTGGGGGCGGCCCATGCGCAGAGCGTGGCGGACTATCCGTCGGCGCCGGTCAAGATGATCATTCCGTTTGCGCCCGGTGGTGCGACCGATGTCGTCGCCCGTATTTTTGTTGATCAGCTGTCGACACGTTGGGGTGGTAAGCCGATCGTGATTGAGAACCGGCCCGGTGCCGGGACGGTGATCGGAAGCAATGCGATCGCCAAGGCGCTGCCCGATGGTTACACCATCGGCATGGTGGTGGGCTCGTTCATGACAAACGCGGCAGTCAATCCCAATCTGCCGTACGATAGCGCCAAGGACTTCACCCCGCTCGGCATGGTGGCGATGCAGCCGATGGCGCTCGTCGCCAACAAGAATTTCCCGGCCAACACCGTCCCCGAGCTGATCGCATTGGCCCGGCAGAGCCCGGACGGTTTGCAGTTTACGTCGCCCGGCCCGCGCAGCTCGGGTCATCTGACCGGCGAACAGCTCGCGCTTCGGACCGGAGTCAAGCTTCAGCACATATCGTATAGCGGCGGAGCCCCGGCGCTGACCGACGTCATGGCCAACCGGGTGCCGTTGCTGTTCGACGTCTGGCATTCCGCCAAGCGTTATGTCGTCACCGGTGACCTCAAGTTGATCGCCGGCGTCGGCGCCGAGCGTCTGCCGGATGCGCCGAACGTCCCGACCTTGGCCGAGACCTACCCGGGCTTCGACGTCGTGGCATGCCAGGCCATCTACGGGCCCGCCAACATGCCAAAACCGATCGTCGACAAGCTCGCCGGCGACATTCGCGCGGTGGTGCTGTCCCCGGAATTTGCGGAGAGGACCAAGAATCTCGGGATCGATCCCAGGCCAATGACGCCCGAGGAGCTCGGCGCCTGGGTCCAAAGCGAGATCGTGCGCTGGCGCGGAATCGCCGAGGCCGCCAACATCAAAGTCGAGTGATTACGCGGCTATCACCACTGCCGGCGCCGCACACAATCGCTTGATTGCTTCGATCATAGCGGACGGATTCGCAACGCCTTTGCCGGCGATGTCGAACGCGCTGCCATGCGCCACCGATGAGAACAGGATCGGCGTGCCGATGGTGAGCCCGGCCGTCGCATTATGCGCCAGGAGCTTGGCCGTGATGTGGCCCTGGTCGTGCAGCATCACGATAAAGGCGTCGCAGCCCTTCTTGTGAAACATGGTGTCGGCGCCGAACGGCCCCGACACATCAATGCTCTTGCGCGCTGCATCGCCGATCGCCGGCGAAATGATCTCGATCTCCTCGCGACCAAACAGCCCGCCTTCGCCCGCGTGCGGGTTGAGCCCGCTTACATAGATTTTCGGCGATATGACGCCGAGCCGGCGCAACGCCGCATCGGTTGCTGCGATGACCCGGCCGACGCGCTCGCGCGTGATCAGTGCCACCGCCTGGGCGACGCCGACGTGCAGCGTCGTGTGCACGATCCGTGTGTCGCTGAAACACAGCATCAGAAACACGTCGTTCTTGTCGGTTCCGGTCTCGCGCGCAACGAAGCTCGGGTAACCATCGAACTCAATTCCCGCAGCAGCGATCGATGTCTCGTTCTGCGGCGCTGCAACAACCGCATCGACCTCGCCGACGAGCGCCGCGCGCACCGCGCGGCTCGCGCTCGCAAGTGAGGCGCGCCCGAATGCCGCGCCGTTTTGGCCGAACACAAAGTCCGTGATCTCGGGCATCGGCACGTCAAGTACCGCAAGCCCGGGCCCGGCCGTGTCCGCAATGTCGCGGATGGGCACGAGCATGGCGGTGATGTTAGCTGCGCGCGCGTGGCGCGCGATCACGTTCGCATCGCCGACCACGATCGGTCGGCAAATCGCCTGTACCGCCGGGTCAAGCGCAGCCTTCAGGCTGATTTCCGGGCCGATGCCGGCCGGATCTCCGGTTGCTATGGCAACTCGCGGTCCGGCCTTTGACATTTCGTGCTCCGCCACGTTTGATCACAGGCCAATCGACATAAGACATCCAGGAGAGCGTGTGAAGTTACTTGCGATAATTATCGCGTTGCTGTTGCCCGCAGCGGTCTCTGTTGCGAACGCAGAGGACTGGCCGGCCCGGCCGGTGCGCATCATTGCGCCGTTTGCGCCGGGTGGAACCGCCGACACGCTCGGCCGGATCGCCGCCGAGCACCTGTCCGAATCGTTCCCGCAACAGTTCTTTGTCGAGAATCGCGCTGGCGCTGGCGGGGTCACGGCTTCGCTCGCGGTCGCCCGCATGGATCCGGACGGCTACAACGTCGTGGTTTCGGGAATTGCAACCCACGCGATTGCGCCGATCATCAATCCGAACACCGGCTACGACCCGGTCCACGATTTTACCCATGTCGCCTATTTCGGCGGTCCGCCGATCGTGTTCATCGTGCCGACCGGGCTCGGGGTGAAATCGCTGTCGGACCTCGTCAACTACGCCAAGACGCGCAACGAGACGCTCACGTTCGCATCGCCTGGAACCGGCACCAGCGGTCATCTGGTGGCGGAATATTTTGCCCAGAAGAGCGGGATCAAGATCGAGCATGTTCCTTACCGCGGGGCCGCACCCGGTGTGCTCGACGTGGTTGCTGGTCACTTGCGCTTCGGCTCCATGACCTGGACGACGGCCGCTGGTCAGATCGCGGCCGGCACAGTGGTTCCGCTCGCGGTCAGCTCGCCAGCGCGGCTTGCGGACTTCCCAACCATTCCGACTTTCAAGGAAGCGGGCTACCCGGATCTGGTGAGCACGACCTGGTTCGCGCTATCGGGACCGGCGGGGTTGCCCAAAGACATAGTCGGAAAGATCAACAGCGAGGTGATCAAGGCGCTGGCGAAGCCCGAGGTGCAAGCGCGGCTCAAGGTCGAGCAGATATTGACTGAGCCGATGACGCCCGAAGAATTCACACAATTCGTTGCGGCCGAGTTTGCGCGCTGGCGGCCGGTGGCGGAACAGATTCAGCTCAAGGCCAATTGACCAGGTCGTGCTGCGCTCACCGTTTGCGAATCCGAAACACGAACGTGTCGGCGTCGCGCGCGGTCGCTTCGATCGCATCGCCGGTTTCCCGAATGAGATTGGGAATATCAATTTCGACCAACGGGTCGGTGCACTCGATTGTCAGGAGGTCGCCGGCGTGAAGCTTGGACAGCGCCTTGCGGGTGCGCAGCGCCGGCAGTGGGCATTTGAGCCCCCGCAGATTGATGGTCGTGTCGGTCATCGCGCCTCGCTATCATCCCAGACCGGCATCATCAATCAGTCCGTGTGGCTTGACCCCGCCCATATGGCCTCGCCACATAGGGTCATGGATGACGTTCGCCCTCCCAGCCAGCGGATCGAACGGCTCACGCCGCTTGCGGATGTGCTGGCTCGCCTCGACGCTTTTTTGACGCCGATTGCGGCGACTGAACTGAGCGTGCGGGACGCCTTCGGCCGCGTGCTCGCCGCCGACGTTCGTGCCGGCCCGCATCCGCCGGTCGCGCTGGCGCTGCGCGACGGTTTTGCAGTTCGATCAGAGGAGACGGGCGACGCGGGTTGCTATGCGCCGACGCCGCTGACGCTCGCGATGCGGGTCGAGGTCGGCGCAACGCTCCCGGCTGGCGCGGATGCGATTGCGCCGCGCGATGCGATCGACGATCGCGTTGCTCCGCCGCAAGCCTTGGCCCCGGTTGCGCCGGGCGAGGGCGTGCTGCGGCACGGACAGGATGCGGATCCCGGTGCACCATTGCTGCGCGCCGGCACGCCGCTGCGGCGGATCGATCTGGCGGTGCTTGCTGCGCTTGGCATCGCGCGCGTACCGGTGCGCGCGCCGTCCGTGCGTGTCGTCACCGTGCGGCAGGATCAGGTTGCGCGGGCCATCGCGTCAATGCTGATCGGCGCGCTCGCGTCCTGCGCGCTTGTTCAAACATCAGACGGCCTCGATGATGCGACGCTGCGCGGCGCAAGCGTCGATCTGATGGTTGTAGTTGGTGGCAGTGGCGCCGGCGAACGCGACGACAGCGTGCGCGCACTCGCGCGCGCCGGCAAAGTCGAGTTCCACGGCATTGGGCTGAGCCCCGGCGACACGACTGCGTTCGGTATGGTCGGCGCCGTACCGGTGTTGATTGTGCCGGGCCGGCTCGATTCAGCGCTTGCGGCTTGGCACGTCCTCGGCGCGCGCATCCTGCGTCGGCTGTCCGGGCGCACTGATGTGCCGCTGGCGCATGACGCACGGCTCGCAAGAAAGATCGCCTCGACCGTCGGCCTCGCTGAGTTTGTTCCGGTGCGCGCCGACGGCGATGCCGTTACGCCGCTGGCGTCGGGTTACCTGCCCTGGCGTGCGCTCGCGCAGGCGACCGGTTACGTGCTGGTGCCGGCGCAAAGCGAGGGCTTTTCGGTCGGCGCGATGGTTCCGGTGATGCCGCTATGAGCAACACAAGCGACCTCAGCGCGGCCGCGGCTGATGTGCTGGCCGCTGTCCGTGTAGCGGCGCGTCAGGAACAATTTCTCGAAGTGGTGTCGCCCGAGGAAGCGCGTGCTCGCTTTGCGGCTCACGTGGACTTCGCGCCTCAAGCCGGCGAGAGCGTTGCGCTCGCGGCGGCGCTGGGGCGCGTGCTTGCGGCCGACGTAGCGGCGCCGATCGACGTGCCGCCGTTCGACCGATCCGGCGTCGATGGCTTTGCGGTGCGGGCCGCCGATACGGCGGCGGCAAGCGAGGTTGCGCCGCGCCGGCTGGCGCTCAACGCCGAAGTGATCGCCTGTGGTACTGCGCCGCGTACCCAAGTAGGGCCTGGCACGGCCACGGCGATCGCAACCGGCGGAATGATCCCGCGCGGTGCGGACGCGGTCGTGATGATCGAGCAAACCGAGCTGATCGAAACCGCGCAGGGTCCGGCGGTCGATGTCCGCCGCGCCGCCGCGCCCGGACAGTTCATCGGTTTTGCCGGGACCGACATTGCGCGCGGCGAGACCGTGCTGCGCAAAGGCACACAGCTCACCTCGCGCGAGATCGGCATGCTGGCGGCCTGCGGGCTTGCGTCGGTCGAGGCGGTGCGCCGTCCCAAGGTCGCCGTCATGGGAACGGGCGATGAACTGGTGCAGCCAGGGCAAAGCCTGCGCCCGGGCGCCATCTATGATTCAAACAGTGCGATCATCGCCGCCGCGGTCGTGGAAGCGGGCGGTGAGCCGGTCGCGTTCGGGGCATTTCCAGATGACGAGCCGGCGCTTGCCGCGGCACTGCGAGACGCGCTCGCGACCTGCGACATCGTGCTGTTGTCAGGGGGCACCTCGAAGGGCGCCGGCGATCTTTCCTACCGTGTCGTCTCGCGGCTGGCGCACGTTCTCGTGCATGGTGTCGCGCTCAAGCCGGGAAAGCCGCTGTGCCTGGCGATCGAAGGCGACGCCAACAAACAGTTCGGCATGCCGATTGCCGTGTTGCCGGGCTTTCCGACCTCGGCGATCTTCACGTTCCATGCCTTCATCGCGCCGCTCATCCGGGCTCGCGCCGGTCTGCCGAAGGAAGCGGCGCAGAGCATGAACGCAAGGGTTCCGGTTCGTGTTGCCTCCGAGCTCGGCCGTCAGGAATTCGTGCTGGTCGCGCTGACCACGGGAGAAGACGGCTTGACGGCGTTTCCAACCGGCAAGGGCTCGGGCGCGGTCACGGCGTTCTCGCAGGCGGACGGATTTGTTGCGATCGACGCGCTCGCAACTGTGCTCGACGCCGGTTCTTTCGCCGACGTGACGCTGATCGGCGCGCAGGCGCGGCTGCCCGATCTCGTCATCATCGGAAGCCACTGTGTTGCGCTTGACGCTGTGCTGTCGCGGCTCGCCGAGCAGGGAATTGCACCGCGCACCATCGCGGTCGGCAGCATGGGCGGCGTCGCCGCGGTCGGGCGCGGCGAATGCGACATCGCGCCGGTGCATCTGCTCGATCCGGCCAGCGAGCAGTACAACGTGCACCTCGTCAAAGCCGGGCTCTCGCTGGTGCGCGGCTGGGAGCGCATGCAGGGCTTTGTGTTTCGCGCGAACGACACGCGCTTTGCCGGGAAGACCGCCGAAGCCGCACTGCAGGCAGCGCTTGCCGATCCGACCTGCCTGATGGTCAACCGCAACGCTGGTGCGGGCACCCGCATTCTGATTGATCGTTTGCTCGCGGGCGCGCGGCCGCCCGGTTATGCCAATCAGCCGCGCTCGCACAACGCGGTCGCCGCCGCGGTTGCACAGAATCGCGCGGATTGGGGCATTGCGATTGCGACGGTGGCCAAGATGTACCGGCTGGGGTTCCTGCCGATCGCGCCCGAGCATTACGATTTCCTGGTTGCGGAGGACCGCCGTGATCGCCCGGCGGTGCAAGCTTTCCTGTCCGCGCTGCGCTCCCCGGACGTGCGCGCCCGCATTGCGGCGCTCGGCATGCGGCCAAGCGACGAGGCCACATGAGGCGGCAGATCCTGTCGCTGGTGTTGTTGGTTGTCGCCGCCGGCGCGGCACATGCGCAGATGCGCGGTCATGGCGGGCCGGTACGCGCGCTCGCGGTCTCGCCCGACGGCAAGAGTGCCGCCTCCGGCAGCTTCGACACCACCATCATCCGTTGGTCGTTGGTCACCGACGCCGCCGAGCAAGTGCTGCGCTTTCACGAAGGTGCCGTAAATGCCGTGGTTCTGCTGCACGACGGCGCGCTTGCGAGCGCCGGCGAAGATCGCCGCATCGCGATCTGGCCGGCGGGGGCCGATCGGCCCGCGCGCGTCCTTGAGGGTCACGAAGCGCCGATCGCCGGCCTTGCGGTTTCTCCCGATGGCAGCGCGCTTGCGTCGGCATCATGGGATCACACCGTGCGGGTCTGGCCGCTCGCCGGCGGCGAGCTGCGCGTGCTACGCGGCCATCAGGACAACGTCAACGGCGTCGCGTTTCTGCCCGACGGCCGCGTCGTCAGCGCCGGATACGACGCAACGCTGCGCATCTGGCCGGCAGGTGATGGATCGCCGATCATCGCGACGTTACCGTCGCCCCTCAACGCCGTAGCGGTTGCGCCCGACGGCGATATCATCACTGCTGGCGCGGACGGAAAGGTCTATGTGGTTGGCGCTACCGGCGAGCAGCGGGCTGCGGTCGCCGCGCAACCAACACCGATCATTGCGCTCGCCGTATCGGATGACGGAGCCCTGATCGCCGCCGCGGGCATCCGCGGATCGGTTGCCATCGTGGACCGCAGCTCGCGCGCGCTGCTGCGCACGCTGGTTGGCCCAGGTCTCCCGGTCTGGTCGGTCGCGTTTCTGCCCGGCGGCCAGACCCTCCTCACCGGCGGAGCCGATCGCGTGATCCGGCGCTGGAACGCTTCAACGGGCGATCCTCTCGGATCGGTTGCGCTTGGCAGCGCCGACGATCCGCTGGCCGCTTATGCGGGCGACCACGGCGCCGAGGTGTTTCGGGCCTGCGTGGCTTGCCACACCCTCAGCGCGAACGCTGGCAATCGGGCCGGGCCGACGCTGAAGGGTTTGTTTGGCCGTCGGATCGCCAGCCTGCCGGGCTACAATTATTCGGCGCCGCTGAAACAGCTGGACATTGTATGGACGCCGGAGACGGTGGCGAAATTATTTGAGCTCGGTCCCGCAACCTATACGCCCGGCACCAAGATGCCGGAGCAGCGCATTAGCTCGGCCGAGGATCGCGAAGCGCTGGTGAAGTTTCTGGAGAAGGCGACGAAGTAGGATCGAGCGATCTCACTTCTTTTGTTGGTCACGCTCGCGCAAGTAATCGTCGGTGGTGCGCGGCTTTGGCCGCGCCGGCGCGCCGTAAGGGTCGAATTCCTGCGCGCTGACGACAGCGACGCGGCAGTCATCGCACATCTTCAATAACTCGATCCGCGACTGCGGGCCCTGGTACATCCAGTGTTTGCCCTCGAGCTTGGCAATGACGCGGTCGATCGAGCTTTTGACGCCGAACGGCTTGCCGCAGCGAACGCACGCAAACGGCTCTTCTTCCTTGAGGGTGTGCGCGACCGCGGTGGCGGCGCGGAAATCGAGCTGCGGCCGCAGCGTGATCACCTTCTCGGGACAAGTCGCCTTGCAGAGCCCGCACTGCACGCAAGCGTCCTCGGTGAAGCGCAGCATCGGCCGCTCCGGGTTATCCGATAGCGCGCCGGTCGGGCAGGCCGAAACGCACGCGAGGCAGAGCGTACAGCCCTCGACGTTGAGCTCCACGGCGCCGAACGGCGCGACGTCAGGGAGCGCGATCACATCGACCGGCGCGGGCGCGACCCGCTGCAACTCGCGCAGCGCGAGCCGCATCACGTCGCGCTTGCGACCGGCCGGCGTGAAACTCGCCGGCTGCGCCACGCAAGCGGCTGGCGACAAGCTGCGCAATTGCGCGCCAAGCTCATCCGGGTCGTCGGTCTCGATCGTGGCAGCCCGATCCGGCCCGAAGCCGAGACCGACAAGGACCTGATCGGCCAGCCCGAGCGTCTGCCGCAGGCCCGCAATGTCGTGGCGCGGACGCGCACGCACGAGCAATCGCAGCGCCGATGCCCCGAACGCGAAGGCGGCGGCGATCGCCTCGATCCCGACCTGCGTGACCTCGTTGACAACGAGCGGCAGCGCGTTGGCAGGCAATCCCTCGCCATGACGCGCAAGCGCGTCAATCATCGCGCCACCGTGGTCCTCATCGTGCAGCAGCACAATCGGGTCCTTCCCGCCAGCGGCGCGATAGACCGACAGCAGCGCGCGCAGCTTGCGCATCAGCAGGTCGGCCGGCGGCAGCGCGTAGGCAGCAGCGCCGGTCGGGCATGCGGCAGCGCATTGACCGCAGCCAGCGCACAGATGCGGATCGATCTTCACGTGGTCGCCCGCCGGGGCGATTGCGCCAGCCGGGCAAAGGTCGAGGCAGCGGTGGCAGCCGACAATGTTTGAGCGCGAATGCGCGCACAGATCGGCCGTAAATTGGATTGCGCGCGGCTTGTCGAACGTGCCGACGAGATCGCGGGCCTTGAGCACGGCCCGTAGAACTGCCGCGGGATCGCTCGGGTCCGCTCGC
>DATIPA010000086.1:0-5254 GCA_035472475.1 Xanthobacteraceae bacterium
GAAATTGAGTTTGTCGTAGAGCGACGTGTTGACGGCGTTTGCGAAGCCGCCAAGGAGAAGCGTGTATCCATCCGCGGGCGCGCGCACGACCGCCTCGGTCCCGATAATCGTCGACGCGCCCGGCCGATTCTCGATCACGAATTGCTGGCCGAGCCGCTCGGAGAGCCATTGGCCTATAAGCCGTGCAAGGATGTCGGTCGTGCCGGCGGGCGCAAACGGCACAATCACGCGCACCGGCCGCAACGGATAGGCTTGCGCCATCGCAACACGCGACATCGCCGGCAGTGCGGCAGCGCCCGCTGCCAGATGCAGAAAATTTCGACGGGGAAGTTTCATTTTGAACCTCCCTCCCCCTTCACATCACTCGATCACCTCGTCGGCGCGGGCGAGCACGGTCGCTGGAACGTCGATGCGCAGCGACTTCGCCGTCTTGAGGTTGATCACGAGGTGGAATTTTGTCGGCAGCATCACCGGCAATTCGGACGGCTTCTCACCTTTTAGAATCCGGCCGACGTAGTTGCCCGCCTGACGGTAGGTATCGCGTCGGCTGGCACCATAGCTCATGAGGCCGCCGGCTTCAGCTTGCTCACGATCAGGAAAGATCGTCGGCAGCGCGTGGCGCGCCGCCAGAACGACCAGCTTGACGCGCTCACTGAAGAAAAAAGGATCGGGGCTGACGAGCAGCGCGCCAATGCGCCGTTGCTCGATGAGCGCGAACGCCTCATCGAGGTCACGCTGGGTGCTTGCATGAAGAATCTGAAGTGGTTGCTCGACCGCTGCTGCTGCCTCCTGCACGGCTTTCCCTTCCGCGACGCTCGGTGGATTGTCCGGATGCACCAGCATGGCAATCGTGCGTTCTTTGGAGATCAGTTCGCGTGCCAAGTCCAGCCGCTTGGTGACCAAGGCTGTGCCGTAAAAGGTCACGCCCGTGATGTTGCCGCCCGGGCGGCTGAGGCTCGGAACCAAACCGGGCCCTATCGGGTCCCCGCCGATCGCGAACACGATGGGAATCGTCGTTGTGGCCGCTTTAGCCGCCAGTGCCGCCGGGGTACCGCCGATCGCGGCTATGACGGCAACCTTGCGCTGGACCAGTTCGACGGCGAGCGCTGGCAGCCGCCGGTAATCCCCCTCCGCCCAGCGGTACTCGATGGCGACGTTGCGACCCTCGACGAAACCCAGCCCACTAAGACCCTCATGAAATGCCGATTTGACGATGTTCGAATCGGTCGACTCCAAACTGCTGAGGAGTCCAATCACCGGCACGCCCGTTTGCTGCGCGCGCGCCGCGAGCGGCCATGCAGCCACGCCGCCGAGCATCGTGATGAACTCGCGGCGTCTCATTCGATCACCTCGTCGGCGCGGGCGAGTAACGTCGGCGGCACGTCGATGCCGAGCGCCTTGGCGGTTTTGAGATTGACGACCAGCTCGAACTTGGTCGGTCTTTGCACGGGCAGGTCGGCCGGTTTCGCGCCGCGCAGGATGCGATCGACGTAGGGCGCAGCTCGTCGCCAGAGGTCGACGCCGTCCACACCGTAGGACACCAAGCCGCCCAAACGGGCAAAGTAGCTGAATGAATAGACTGCCGGCACGCGATACTTCGCGGCGAGGCGAACGATCGCTTCACGATGGGCGGCTGCAACCGTGCCCATGACCACCAGACCCCCGCCTGACTCGCGAGCCCGCGATACGATCGCCTGCTCGATCGCGGCGGCATCGGACACTGCCGCGTTGGCATATTCCAGATGGAACGAAGGTGCCAAATCGGCAATCGCGCGCTCGTAGTCGCCGGAGGACGGGCTGCCGTGGTCGAAAATCACCGAGACCTGGGTGACGTTCGGAGCGATCTCCTTGAGCAACTCCAACCACTTGCCGACTATCGCAGGCTCGAGGCTGGCGAATCCGGTGATGTTGCCGCCGGGCCGTGCCAGGCTGTCGACAAAGCCGTTGGCGACAGGATCGGGAACGCTAGCGAACACGATCGGTATGGTTTGGGTTTCTTGCGCTAACGCACGCAAAGCAGGTGGGGCGTTCGCCGCGAGCACGTCCGGCCTCATGCCGACTAGCTCTTGCGCATAAGCTCGCACGCGCTCGGCGTTACCGGCGCCGATGCGAAGATCGATGTGGACGTTTCGTCCCTCGATCCATCCGACGTCCTGGAGCTGCCGCCGGAATGCTTCGACGCGCGCCTGCGGCTCCGGATCGGTGTCGCTGAAACCACTGAACAGAACTCCTATCCGCCGCATCCGCTCGGGCTGCTGCGCACGCGCCGCGAGCGGCCACGCGGCGGCGGAGCCCCCGAGCAGCGTGATGAACTCGCGCCGCTTCACTCGATCACCTCGTCGGCGCGCAGGAGCAGCGAGGTTGGCACCTCAACCTCAATCGCTTTGGCCGTCCTCAGATTGACGATCGTTCGAAACCGGGTCGGCAGCTCGATCGGAAGATCAGCCGGCTTTGCACCTTTGGCGATCTTGTCGATGTAGGTGGCCACATGTCGCCACATCTCAGGAAAGCTCACGCCATAGGCTAGCAATCCACCGGCGCGCGCGGATTCGATAAACCCACTAGATGGCAGCCGCTGCCGAATCGCAAGCTGCGCCAGCGTTTGGGGGTGGCTGGTGAATACCGGATCGTCCAGGAGGACCAGTGCGCCGACTGCATGTGCCGCCGCAGTAGTGAACGCTCCCTCGAAATTGCCCGGCTCCGTGGCCCTCAGCGGCAACAATTCGACCTTTAGCGCGTCAGCGGCCTGCTTCATCTCCGGCAGGATGGGCTCGTTCATGGGATTTAAAGGATTGATTAGGACGCCCACCTTGGTGATCGTCGGCACAGCCTCCTTAACCAGTTCGAGTCGCTTGGCGGCGAGTTCCGGATGGAAGTAGGTCATTCCGGTCACGTTCCCGCCCGGTCGCGAGATGCTCGTTACGAGACCCGAGGCGACGGCATCGCCCACCGCTGCGATGACAATCGGGATTGTCGAGGTCGCATGCTTGGCCGCAAGCACGCCGGGTGTCCCATGGGTGACTATGACGTCGACGTTCGCGCGCACCAGCTCAGCCGCGAGTTCGTTGAGCAGGTCGTATCGTCCCTCCGCCCAACGGTATTCTAGGACGATGCTCTTGCCTTCGACGTAACCCAGATCGCGCAGGCCAGCCTGTAGAGCGCCAAGCCGTTCGGCGTGAGCGCCGATGGAAGTGAGGCCCAGATACCCGACGCGAACCGGCCTCACTTGCTGCGCGCCCGCCGCGAGCGGCCAGGCGGCCGCCGCGCCGCCGAGCAAGGTGATGAACTCGCGGCGCTTCATTCGATCACCTCGTCGGCCCGGCCGAGAAGTGAAATTGGAACGGTGAGGCCGAGCGCCTTCGCGGTTTTGAGATTGATGACCAATTGGACTTTCGTGGACTGCTGGACCGGCAGATCGGCGGGCTTCGCGCCTTTGAGAATCCGACCGACGTAGACCCCGGCCTGGCGATTCGCGTCGGCAAGACTGGCGTCGTAGCTCATGAGGCCGCCGGACACGGCGCACTCGCGATATGAGTACATTGCGGGCAGCGCGTGGCGTCCCGCCAACGCCACGAGCTGGTCGCATCGGCCAAGCAAGAATCCGTCAGTGGCGACTAGGAGTGCTCCGGCCCGCTTTTCGACAAGCGTTGCAAAGGCGGTGTCGATGTCCCTAACGGTGCCGGCCTTCAGGAGATGGAGCTGCAATCCGATGGCGCGCGCCGCCGCCTGCACCTCTCTCGTGTCGGCCTCAGCGGCCGGATTGTTCGGATTGACGAGCACGGCGATCGCCGTGGCCCCAGCTACCAGCTCGTGCAGCAGCTCCAATCGCTTTGCCGTCAAGGTGGGACCCCCTAGCCAACTCACGCCTGTGATATTCGCGCCTGGCCGGTTGAAGCTGGCGACGAGGCCGACCCTGACTGGGTCCGAGCCGATTGCGAAGACGATCGGGATCGTCGCGGTCGCGGCCTTGGCCGGCAGAGCTGCCGGAATGGGGCTTGCGAAGATCACCGTCACCTGACGGCGGACCAGATCGGCTGCCAGATCCGGTAGCCGATCGTAGTGACCTTCCGCCCAGCGATATTCGATAGCGACGTTCTGGCCCTCGACGTAGCCAGTTTCCTTTAGGCCCTGGCGAAAGCCGGCGACGGATGGTGCCCAAGCCCCGGGTGAAGCGGCATGGAGGAACCCGATCACCGGCATCGCCGGCTGTTGCGCGCGCGCCGCGAGCGGGCAAGCGGCTGCCGCGCCGCCGAGCAGAGCGACGAACTCCCTGCGTCTCATGTCGAACATGGGGACTTTCTCCCCTGCGCCGGATCACCGCCGACGGCCCGACGGCCGGTCTACCGCACGCTCAGCGTGCCACGGAGCGGCCATCAGGTCCTTGGGGCAGACCTGAAATGTTCTGAATCGAAGCGGGCGCTGCCGCCCCTTGCTGGGCATCGCCTAAAAGGTAGCACAACCAACGGTGCGGCAGCAGGCTGCTGCACTGCGGAATTTCGACTGGACCAATGTCGGCTTGGGGTCAAAAGCGGCGAAGGCGATTGAGGCCGGTCGCTGTGTTATGTCCGCAGTACCTTCAAAAGCGACCATAAGCAGGGCGGGAAAAAATGCCGCTTTAATCAACCCACCAGCTCGGTTTTTCCTCTGTGCAGTATGGCTCGAATGCCAATCTGGAGCCGGCAGGTAGCGGATAAAGCCGGGCTGTAGTTTGGGCGATAGATTGTTGGCAGTTGGCCAAGCCGCCTTGAAATCTGACCACGTCGAGGCTGCGGTGATAGTCCGTGAGAGCTAGTCCGACGATAAGATAGGCGGCAACGGTTTCAGCTCCCATGGCATGCCCTCTCGACGTCGAGTCATCGTTAGCGCCGATCGCGCCAACGCCAAGCACCTCCGAACAACGCGTCGTAAAATCCTTCATGGCCATGGGCGATGAAACCCATCCGCCAAATTTTTTCCGGCTGCTGCGCCCGCGCCGCAAGCGGCCACATGAGTGCCGCGCCGGCGATCAGCGTGATCATTCGCGCCGTTTCACTGCCAATGTACCCGCAATAAACTTGCGCACTTTTACGGAACGGTCCGGGAACGGTTCATGTGCTCTCTGGGCCGAGGCGATAGGAAGCCCGCCCATGCGCTCTCTGGGCCGTCTTGAGCTTCAAAATTGCGGCGTGGTCGGAGGCAGCGGATCGGGCGCTGCTGGCGGCGGTTATCTCGCGCGACTATCGCTGGCGCGACGTGGCGATGGCCCTGGAGCGCG
>DATIPA010000087.1:0-1689 GCA_035472475.1 Xanthobacteraceae bacterium
GCGGGATCGGTGGAGTTGGCGACATCGACCGCGTTGATGCCGCTGCCCTGCTCCTGCGCGATGCGCTGATAAATTCGCTCGGCGCCGGAACGTTCCACGCGCACCGCGATACCCGGATATTTGGCCTCGAACGCCTTGCCGAGCCGCTCGGCGGTATTGAGCTCGAGCGCGGAATAATATGAGACATTGCCTTCCTTGCGCGCGGCCTCGATCAATTCCGGCGTGACACTGGTCGGCGGCGGCGCGGCCGCCCGCGCCGGCTCCGCGAACAGCGCGCCCGCCGCAAGCGCGGTCGAGGCTTTGAGTATATCGCGCCGCGACCACTTTCGATCACGCATGGCGGTCCCCCCAGAATTTTTCATACCGTTCCCTTAATGGAGCGGTACGGTATGTCGTTGGCCGGGAGTGTAGCAGATGAAACAAAGCGATGTGTTGATTATTGGCGCCGGCCCGACCGGCCTGGTGCTGGCGCTGTGGCTGACCAGGCTCGGCATCAGGGCGCGGATCATCGACAAGACCGCGGAACCTGGGACGACCTCACGCGCGCTCGCGGTGCAGGCCCGCACGCTCGAGCTGTATCGGCAACTCGATCTCGCCGACGCCGTGGTCGCGAAGGGCCACCGCGTGCCGGCCACCAATCTCTGGGTCAGGGGCGAACGCAAGGCGCGCATTTCCTTGAACGACATGGGCAAGGGACTGACACCCTACCCTTTCCTCCACATCTTCCCTCAGGACGAGCACGAAAAGCTTCTGGTCGCGAAGCTGGAATCGCTCGGCGTCACCGTCGAGCGGCGCACCGAACTCCTTGGCTTCACCGAACAGGCGGGTGGTGTCGTGGCACGCCTGCGCGGTCCTGATGGCAGCGAGCAGGATTGCGAGGCGATCTATCTCGCGGGCTGCGACGGCGCTCGTTCGAAGGTTCGAGAGACCATCAGCACCGGTTTTCCCGGCGGCACCTACCAGCACCTATTCTATGTCGCCGACGTCGAGGCCACGGGGCCGGCGCTGGACGGTGAACTGCACATCGATCTCGACGAGGCCGATTTTGTCGCGGTCTTCCCGCTGGCGGGACAGGGACGCGCGCGACTAATCGGCACAGTGCGCGACGAACGCGCCGACCGCGCAGACACGCTGACCTTCGCCGACATCAGCGACCACGCGATCGGCCAGATGAAGCTTGGAGTTGCCAAGGTCAACTGGTTCTCGACCTATCATGTGCATCACCGGGTGACGCAGCATTTCCGCAAAGGTCGCGCCTTCCTGATTGGAGACGCCGCCCATATCCATAGCCCGGCCGGCGGCCAGGGCATGAACACCGGGATTGGCGACGCGATCAATCTCGCGTGGAAATTGGCGACCGTGGTCCAGGGCCGAGCGGGCGATGCCTTACTCGACAGTTATGAAGCCGAACGCATAGGTTTTGCCAGAACGCTGGTCGCGAGCACCGATCGCGCCTTCACCTTCGCGACCGGCCAAGGCAGGCTCGCAGACTTCGTGCGTACCCGCCTTGCGCCGATCGTGCTTCCGGCCATCTTTTCATTCGAAACGATGCGCAGATTTGCTTTCCGCACGGTCTCGCAGACCATGATCAATTACCGCGGCGGTCCGCTGAGCCGGGGCGCGGCCGGGCGTGTGCACGGCGGCGACCGCCTGCCCTGGGTCGCGGTCGATGGCGCCGACAATTTCGCG
>DATIPA010000088.1:0-2659 GCA_035472475.1 Xanthobacteraceae bacterium
GGGCTATTGCCATTGCGGATCGTGCCGGTCCTGGTCCGGCGGTCCCGTGAACGCCTTCACGCTGTGGAAGCCGGGCGCCGTCCGAGTTACTGCGGGGTCCGAGCACGTCGGAACGTTCCAGAAGACCAAGCTCAGCGAGCGCCAATATTGCAAGAAATGCGGCGGGCACCTACTGACCAACCATCCGCCGTTGGGGCTCGTCGACGTGTTCGCGTCGACGCTCCCATCGCTCAAATTCGTTCCCGGCGTTCACGTCAACTACGCCGAAACGGTGCTGCCGATGCGCGACGGCTTGCCCAAGCTGAAGGATTTTCCGGCCGAGCTCGGCGGCTCCGGCGTTGCGATCCCGGAATAGCGGAGATTTGCCTGAGCGTGTCTTTTTCGCAAAACCGGTGCCCACTTTTGCGGGACACGTTCCAATACGTTACGGCAGCAGTATTCCGTTTCGCGCGGCCGGCGGCACCGCCTCTGCGCTGTGCCGCCATTCGCGCGGTGACATGCCAAAGTGCGCGCGGAACGCCTTGTTGAAATGCGAGAGGTCGTTGAAACCCCAGCGGTAGGCGATGTCGGAAATGTTCAACAGCTGCTGATTCGGGTCGCGAAGCGCAGCGCCGCACGCCTTGAGCCGATGCTCTAGCACCCAGTTGCCGAATGTCTGACCGATTTGCCGGAACCGCAAATGCAATGTTCTCAGAGAAACGCCGAGATAGTCCGCCACGAGTTGCGGCGACAGTCCGACCTCGTGCAGGTGTTGCCGGCAGAACGCCAGCGCAGCCTCGATCTGCAGCTCGGACTGCAGGCGTTGGGGCGCAATCTCGGTCGCGCTCGCAAGCGTCAGCAAGTTGCACAGATTTTCGGTCAGCAGCGCGGTCGCGCTGTCGTTCAACATGACGCCTTCGCCTGCAATCTCCAGCAGATGGCGGCGGGCGAGATCGACGAAGGGACCGTTCGCGGCGAACTTGTGAAGCGGGCGCTGGCGCAGCCACGGTGCGCGCCGATCGATCATCTCGCGCGGGATCACTGCAATCGTGCGCTTCCCGTTGAAAAACGTGCCGTGGAAGGGAAGCCGTCCATCGTAGATCGTAATGTCGTTGGACTGCACCGCGACCGTCTCGTCGCCGCTGTGATTGATGACGGAACAGCCGCTTTGCTGCAGGAAGATGGAGTAGTGATCCGACGGAGCACTGGCAATATGCCGGCGGCTGCGACTGAGCTGGTAGGCCCCGATCGACTCCGAGGTCGCCAGGCGCAGCGGGCCGGAGGTACGTGCCGATATGCGCGCCGTCAAACGCTCGGGCGGCGCTTCGATTGAAATGTTGAAGACGGCCCGACACACCGCATCGCGCCAAAACGCAAAACGCTCGCGCTCAGGAATTGCATCAGTGGACCAGGTAATCAGGGATGGCCGATTCTGTGACGCGCTCGGCTCGCGTGTTGCACTCTCGACCAATTTGCTTGCGCTCCCGCCCAAGATCGCCCGAAACGGCCGGTGTAGTGGGGGGTCCGTATACACGAAATACCTGCCTCGACAAGGCGCGGGGCCGGGCGAATTCACGTTATTTGCCTTTTGAAATTAGATCTCCCCGTTCCAGCGTAACAATTCGACTTCACGAGTTGGTGATCGACCCCATGTGTCAACACCGTCACCGAGTTTGCTCATGACGCGCATCGACAACGCGACGTCTTGGCTACGCGGTGGCGCGAGGTTCTGTCCTACCGCTGCTCGCCGCGATGCTGCGCAACGGTGTGAACCAAATCACATTGGGTCGCGATTGCTCCAACTATAACGTTCCGTTCCGACCACCGAGCTATCTCATGTGCCACGAACATCCGAGATTGGACGACATCATCGCGCGCATCTACGACGCAGCGCTCGACTCGACGTTGTGGCCCGGCGTGCTCGAAGCGATCGCCGAGTTCGTCGACGGTCAGGTCGGCGGACTGCTGGTGAAGGACCAGGTGCACAAGTGCGTCAACGCCCGCTGCCATTCGGGCGCCGATCCGCACTACATGCAGCTTTACGAGCAGACCTATTCCCAGTTGGGTCCGGTGGCGACCTCGCTGTTCTGCGACGTCGGGCGCGTCGTCGGCATTCCGGATCTCATGCCCTACAAGCAGTTCTGTCAGAGCCGGTTCTATCAGGAGTGGGCTCGCCCGCAGGGGTGGGTGGACGTCGCGGTCGCGGTGCTGGATAAAACCGCGGACGGCTGTGCCTATCTCAGCATGGCGCGCGATGAATCAAGCGGCATGGTCGACGATGAGATGCGCCGGCGGATGGCGCTGGTCGCCCCCCACGTGCAGCGCGCGGTGCTGATCGGCAAAACGCTCGGTTTCCAGCAGGCGGCGGCGGCGACGTTCGCCGAAATCCTCGACGATCTCAGCTTTGGCCTGTTTCTGGTCGATTCGCGCGGTGTGCTCATCCATGCCAATGCAGCTGGCCATGAGATGCTTTCAGTCGGCGACCTGCTGCGCGCAACGGGTGGCCGGCTGATTGCCGTCGATGCGCAGGTCGACCAGACCCTGCGCGAAACGGTCGTCGCGGCCGGTCACGGCAACGGCGACATCGGTACCCGCGGGATCGCGTTGCCGCTCACCGCGCACAACGACCAGCGCTACGTCGCACACGTGCTGCCGCTGACGTCGGGCGCGCGCCAGTCCG
>DATIPA010000089.1:0-30426 GCA_035472475.1 Xanthobacteraceae bacterium
GGCTGGCATAAACGAATACATCGGAAGGTACTTTATAAGTAAGTCCGTTGCAGCGTACATCCGCTCGACGACTTTGGTAAATCGCTGGTGTTCATCCGATGTCGATCGGCTAGCGCCCGCAAAGCCAAGGCCAATCATCAACCATTCAGGCGGTGGATTAGCGATGATCCTGGCAACAGGAATGAACACAGCGTTGTATTCCTGCGAGAGGGCTATCGTCGTCTTCATCGCTGCCTCCCAATCGGCACCACGTTCTCTTGCGGGTTCACTATCCGCTCTATCTGCGCCGCCAGGGCCTCGAACGCCCGCGCCTTTTCCTCAAGATATTCGTGCCGATCGTAGGTGCCGCGTACACCGCCAATCGTGTGGGCCAAGCACCGTTCCGCAACATCTGCGCTGACGCCCGCGCGTGACATTAGGCTTCGTGCCGTTCTCCGAAGGTCGTGAAGCGTCCACCCCGTCACTCCGCAGGTTTTGTCGAACTCGCGCTTGTACTTCGAGAAGCCGTTTAGTGCCTTGGTACCTGTTGTGAACACGAACGGGGAACTACCACCCGTAGCCGCCCCACCCCCTGCCCCTATCACTGCAAGGGCAGCAGCCGACAAGGGCACGACATGTTCTGCCTTCCCCTTCATTCGTGCTGCTGGGATTGTCCAAATTCCGTCACGGACCTCGCCGCTGGTTATTCGTGCTGCTTCGTTACGTCGCGTGGCAGTGAGAAGAAGGAATTGAACGTAGTGACCGAACACCCCATCCGATGCGGCCCACACAGCCCTGATTTCGTCGTCCGTTAGCGTTCGTTCGCGCGCTCGTTCCTTGGGCTTGGTTCGGGACATGCCACGGACGATTGGCGAACGGAAATCGTCACTGCGCGAAGCATGCCAATTCATGATCTTCCGCACGACTGCAAGCGTCCAATCGGCCATTACCGGGCCACTCTCATCCTCGATTGTATCGAGGACCCTAATGATGTCGCTACGTCGGATATCGCTGATTGGTAGATCACCAAGCCTTGGGTAAACCAGCCGCTCTAGTGTTGCTTTGCGCAGTGCCCCTGACCGTAAAGCAGCGCCATCTCGTTGTAGGTATTCCTCACAGATGGCTTTGAAGGTATCGGGTTTCGTGCGGAGCGAACGAGGGTCCTTGCCAGTTTCAAGGTAGCCCTTGGCTTCGTCGGCGTGCGTTCGGGCGCTGCCAAGGCTTGTCGCCGGATAGGTGCCGAAGGTCATCCGAACGCGCTTGCCCGCCCATGTGAAGTGATAGGTCCACGACCGAAGGCCGGTGCGGGACACCCGGAGAGCAAGCCCACGCGATGCTTCATCGAAGTAGTCCGTTTGAACGTCGGCTCCGTTCACCTTGGCATTCGCGCAGAACCGGTCGGTGAGCATCCTTCGTGGCATGATGTGTTCCGTACCTATCCGTACCTAGCTAGGTACATCAGCACGCGCTTGGGCGCAAGGGCGGACAATGGCCTGCGCCAGAATGCGCGAGAGTTGTGCCCATTCCATCGGCATTATTGCTATTCGACGCCAACCCATGCGCGAGGATGCGATTGGCCGTCACAGGCCATGCTCATCATCCTCCATCATGTGAACGAGGGCTAGATTCGGCCAATTCCGGGCGGGAAGCAATGTTGGCGCGTGTTGCGTGCCATGAAATATAAGGGTACCACTCGCGTCGCTTTTCATCGGCTGCCGGAAACCCTCCGCCAGGCTGACCGCCCTCACCGCACCGTTACGGCCAAACAGGGAGTAGACCATGACTGCCCGCGACCGATATCGCCGATTTTGCGCGTTGGTCATCGGAATTGTAGCGGCGAGTGTCATTTTCGGCGTGTTACCGGCGAGCGCCCAGTCGGGTCCGTTCTCGGGGCTGGCGGGATCGTGGTCCGGCGGCGGCAAGATCAATTTTTCCGACGGGACGGCGGACCGGCTGCGCTGTCGGGCGACCTACTCGGTCGGCGGCGGCGGCACCCAGGCGCAGCTCACCCTGCGCTGCGCGAGCGACAGCTACAATTTCAACCTGAGCAGCAGCATCCAGAGCCAAGGCGGCTCCGTCAGCGGGTCGTGGAGCGAGTCGACCCGCGGTATCGGTGGGACGCTGTCAGGCACCGCCAGCGCACGCGGCCTCCAACTGCAGGTGATCGGGCCTGCGTTCGCAGCCGGACTGAGCCTCTCGGTCAACGGCAACCGACAGGTTGTATCGATCGCAGCACCGGCCTCGCAGATCACGTCAGCGACGATCACGCTCACCCGTGGTTCCTAGCCTCGCTGCTAGGACCGGTGCCGAGGTCGAAGTATCGGCAGAGTGCTCAGGTACGTAAACGTCGGGCGCAGGATCAGAAAATCGGCGACGAGCGCGGCCAGCATCGCGAGCGCGCTCAGCCAGCCGAACAGCCGTAGCGACGGGAGGTCGGAAAACACCGTCACTGCCAGGCCGCACGCCAGCACGATCGAGGTCACCACGAGCGGCGGGCCCATCTGCACGGTGGCGCGCTCCACCCCGGCTTTAGGATCCTCGTGCGGGGTCTCCTCAAATCGCAGCCGGTTGAGAAAGTGGATCGTGGCGCTCAGCCCGAGCCCGAAGCTAACGATCAGGGCGATCGCACTCGCGAATTGAAGCCCCTCGCCGATCCCCAGCAGAACCGTGCCGGCCAAGAACACCGGAAAGATCGCCGGCGGAATCACCGCGAGGGTCACCACCAGCGAACCGAACGCGATCCCGATGAAAGCGGCCACAAACACGATTTCGATCGTCAAGCCCCGGTTCAACTTGTCGATCATTAACGCGCTATTGCGCGCCGCGAGCGCCGATAATCCGGTCACCGCGATGGTATAGCCCGGGTAGCGCGCCCGTACCGCATCGAGCGAATGATCGACCTCCTGCACGAGCGGAAGCAGACGATTGGCATCGGCGTCCGGAACCCGTCCGGTGACGACCACGGCGTCCTCTTCCGGGGAAATGAAGCGCCTGGTCAGGTACTCGGGCAACATGTCGACATAGCGCTTGAGTATGTCGACGTCAGCCCTCCCCTGCCGTTCCGCCAGCCAGCGCCGCAATGTTTCGAGCGACCAGACGTTTCCGATCCCGGGCTGATGCTCGAGCACGGAATGCACGTCGCCGATAATGGCAAGCGATTCCGGGGCGTAGAGCGAGGTGTCGGGCGGGAATTGGATCAGCACGTCTATCGGGTTGGATCCGGTCAGCTTGGTATCGATGCGCGTGTTGGCAGCGATCGCCTGCTCGCGATCCGGCACCTGGTCGGCGAGACGATAGCGCGGCTGCAGCTGCGTATACCCGATGCCGAGCAGCGCAATGATGACGACGCCGGCCAGCGTATAACGGCCTGGATGCGTGACCATCTTGGCGGCGATCCACCCACAGAAGCGCTGTAGCGCGGCGAGCGGGCCGCCGGTGGACCGCTCGTCGAGAACCAGATCCTCTTTGGTCCGCAGCAGCAGAACGCCAAGCAATGGGATCAGGGTGAGCACCGCCACCAGGGCAATCAGGCTTGCGATCAGGCCGGCCTGGCCGAACGTGCGGATCAGGTCGGATTCCGAGATCTGCAGCGCGATGAACGACAGCGCGGCCGCGCCGTGGGTCAGCACACACGCCGGCCCCACAATGTGAAGCGCGTTTCGAAACGCATCGTACTTGTTGTCGCCGGCCATCAGCCGCGCCCGCGCGGCGAACGTCAGCTGCATCGAGTCCGAAAACGTGATCACCATGATCAACGGCGTCATCACGTTCAGGAACATGTTGAGCCGGAACCCGAGCCAGCCGAGCGTGCCGAGCGCCAGCAGGATGGCGACCAGCGGCGGTGCCGCCGCGATGATCATGAACGATGGGCGGCCGAAAAAGACCACGGCGATCAGGCACCCGAGCGCAAACCCAAATGCGTTGTAGATCAAACGGTCGCGTTCGACCGCGTTGCGAATCTCGAGTTGCATCACCGGCACGCCCGAGAGCTTTACGTTCAGGCCGGTGCCCTCGAGATCGTTGCGCACCACATCCTGGATCTGGTGAATCGTAGTGGCGAGCGCGTTCGAACGCACGACCTCGGGCTCCAACGCCAGCACCACCAGCGCAAGCTCCCCGTCTTCCGACAGCAGCTTGCCGCGGATGATGTCGTTTGACATGATGCGCTTGACGAGCTGTTGGTAGGCGGCGCCTTCCGGCAGATCAGCCGGAAAGAGCGCTGCCGGAATCTCGTTGCCCTCAGGCGGCTGGCGTGCGGAGAACATCGAGACGAGGCCGCGCGTGCCGTCGACCAGCTGAAGATCCGTCACCAAATCGCGAAACTTCTCCAGCGAATCCCGCTCCAGCAGCGACTTGCCTTCCACCACGACGAGGACGTCGAACTCGTTGGAAGGGAAACGGCGCGTCAGCTCGTCGTACTGCACGAATTCAGGCGTATCCGACTGGAAGAGTCGGCTCAGTGAATCGTCGACTTCGAGGCGGCCAAGCCCGAGCGACGCCGCGACCGTGCACACAACGAAGAGGATGCCGATGATGATCGGATGGGCGAGCGAGACCAGCCCCAATCGTTCGATGCCAAGCGCAATCGGTCGCCGTGCCGCCACTTCACCGAGGGCGGATTGATCATCGGAATGCGCCGGCGTTGGCGGTTCCGGAGCCGCGCGCGCCGCAGCCGGCCCTCCGCCGCCGTTGGCCTTCTCCAGAACGCGACGTCCCAGATCAAAGAGCTGCTTCATTCCGAACCTTTCGAATCAGACAATGCAGCACCCTCTGCGGCGCGACACACGCTTTCGCGCGTACGCGCCGAACGGTCAACGGCGCCAATTCCGCAAGCGAACTGCAGCCGCCGGTGCCCTCAAGAGTTCCTTGGGTCCGTCGGGTGGCGTCTTCATGGCGAACGACATCGGTTGCGTCAACGACCATCTCTAAGCAGAGCCGCCGTCGTAAGTAACGAAAAAGACAGCTGAAACCCGAGCTGAGTCGACAAACCGGGGGCGGTTCAATGGCTGGGAGCCCGGGAAAACCCGGTGCCTAGCGGGGATTGGTCGCGGCGTCGGCGGCGCGGCGGTTCGTGCCGGGTTGCCCAAGCGATCGTCCAATCGCGCGGAAATTGGTTTTTTGTTCGTCGGTCAGAGAGGTGTAGAAATTCCCGAATGTGCGGCTGATGATCATGTTGGCGTAGAGCAACGTGTTCAACCGATCGCCCGCGGCGTCGAGCCTTTCCACCGGGTTAACCAGTGGTTGGCTGGGACACGAGTACGTAATGGCCTGCCCCATCTGAAGCGAGACGAACTGCAACGTCTCCAGGCTTGCGCGCTGATCGGCACTGGGCTGAACAGTCTGTTCGATCAGATCGCGCGGCCAGGTCGGCCCCATGACGTCGGCCGTACAGGTGATTTTGGCAGCAGCCCCCTTCGCATTGAATTGCGCCTTCTGTGCATCGGACAATGAGTCGTAGAGCTTTTCGAGCGGTGTGCGCAGGATGAGCATGGCCTGACGCAGGGCCCACAACCGATCGGCAATGGCCTTCAGGCGTTCCGGCGGTGACGCGGACGTGTAGGGCGGCCAGCAGCCTGAGTTGATCCTCTGGTCCGCCTTGATCAGCGCGGTGCGTAACTCGCCGAAGTTGGCTTGCTGTTCTGGCGTCGGCGAGAGGCGCTGCTCAATCTTCTTGAACAAAGCCGCACCGAGTCCGCTGGCTTCAGCGTTAGGCGTCGTGTCGGTGGCATCAGAGGACATGTCCGGCGCCTGACAGGCGTCCGACGCCGCGACCCCTCGTCCGCCGTCGCTGCCAGCGCGCCGCCGCGCGCCCGGCGACCGTCCTGCCTCGGGAGGCGCCAGGACTCCGGCGAAAATGTCGTTGAAGCCGTGGTTCCAGAATTGGCTTTTGTCGCTCGCGGCGAACGCAAACGTCGCGCCGATGAGATCATCATATGCGCGCGGCCAATACGGCGATACGCGCAGCATCGTAGGTGCGGCGTGCTCGCCACCCTGCGCGGCGCGCAGCCCGCCAACCCCGGCGGCGCCCAGCCCGCCAGCCCCCGCGGCGCGCAGCCCGCCATCCGCCGGGGCGCGCAGCTCGCCATCCGCCGGGCGGACACTCGCCCGCGCCACGCGCGTGTGCGCGCGCGCCCAGCGCGCCTGATGACGCCCATAGTGCCGGTGCGCGTGATGGTGCCCCCCGATTCGGAGACCCAAAAGGCCCAGCAGGCTGCGCGCCTCAGTCGGGGGAGCCGGCGGCAGCGCCACAAGTCCAACCGAGATGGCAACCAGCACCAAAAAGCGGCGACGCATGGTCACTCCTCGGGATTTCCGACTACGTTGTTACCAACATTCTATGGCCGAATCGGTTCCGTGCGAAGCGCGCGGATCGTTGCATTGTGGCCAATTTGCCCATCGACACCAAGCCTGAAAGCAGTTACCGGTCTGCGGCCAAATTGACGAGGAGAATGGGCTTGCGCCGGTTGAAAACACTTTTGATTCTTGCAGTTATCATATCGAGTCTGGCTGTCGGCGTGACCGCTTCGCGGGCCCAAGGCACCGTCCAGGAAGAGGACGCGTGTCGACCTGATGTGATGCGATTATGCCGCGCTGTCGCCCCCGACACCGGCCGCGTGCTGGCTTGTCTCCAGGCCAACCGAGCGCGACTGAGCCGAGCCTGTCGCACGGTTCTTCAGATCCACGGTCAATAGACCGCTCGATGGGGTTAGCCTAGCTGCGCCGGTCGGCAATGAAGCGGGCGGCGGTGACAAGCGTCGTCGCGGCCCCCTCGAAAGGAGCCAGCGCGGCTTCCGCGTCGGTAACGAGCGTTTGCAACCGGGCCTTCGCCCCGGCGACCCCAAGCATCGAAACCATCGTGGCCTTTCCAGCCGCGGCGTCTTTGCCGGTTGCCTTGCCGACCACCGTCGCGTCTCCCTCCACGTCGAGGAGATCATCGGCGATCTGAAATGCCTGCCCGATCGCATCACCAAACCGGTCAAGCGCAGCAGCTTCATTGTTGCCAGCCTGCCCGAGGATCGCACCCGCGCAGCACGCAAAGCGCAGGAGCGCGCCTGTTTTCATCGCCTGCAGGATGGCGACCTCGCGCTCGTTCAACTTGTTGGACCCAGTCTGGTGGAAACGACCTTCAGCGGCGAGATCAAGCATTTGCCCCCCGACCATACCGCCTATGCCGGCCGCGCGTGACAGCATCTTGACCAACCGGATCCGGACCGCTGGATCTGCGCTGGTCTCCGGTCGCGATAGTATGTCGAACGCAAAGGTGAGCAGGCCATCACCTGCCAGAATCGCAGTGGCGTCATCAAATGCGCGATGGACGGTCGGACGACCGCGCCGAAGGTCGTCGTTGTCCATGGCGGGCAGATCGTCATGAATCAGCGAGTAGCAGTGAATACACTCGAGAGCTGCTCCGGCCATCAAAGCGTTACCAAGCGGAACGCCAAACAGCGCGGCGGATTCCACGACCAGAAATGGTCGCAGGCGCTTACCGCCTCCTAGGCTGCCGTAACGCATCGCATCGAGGAGCCGTCGCGGACGACTGATCTCGATCGCCTCGGCGCCACTCGCCAGCAGCCGATCAAGGAGACTCTCAACGTCTCGCGCAATCGCGTCGAGCCGCGCCGCAAAAGCAGCGCTGGAAGCTGGATCAAGCATGGTCCCCGCCGATAGTTCTTTCATCACGCCAACATCGGATACTATAAAGCTATGAATACGTTGTGCATAAAAGCGTCAAGCGGCCTGGCGCGCGACAAGTGGCTGGCGCCGCCGGCGGCACGCCCGGGCGAACCTTTATCGCCATGATCAGACGGAAGGAAAAATCGTGATCGTCCTGGCGTCGTCAGTCGTGGCACTTTGGGCGTATCTGACCGTCGCGCGCGGACAATTCTGGCGCGCGCGCGAGCGCGACGATACCAGCGATGCGCCGCCGGCCGTTTGGCCAGGGGTCACCGCAATCGTGCCTGCGCGCGATGAGGCCGACAGCATCGCTGCGAGCATCCGGTCGCTGCTCACGCAAGACTACCCGGGTGAGTTCTCGATCGTACTCGTCGACGACCAAAGCCGCGATGGCACCGCAGACGTTGCGCGCGCTACCGCCAAGTCCCTCGGCTGCGAGCACATGCTTCACATCGTTGCAGGTTCCGCACCGCCCTCCGGCTGGACCGGCAAGCTGTGGGCGCAGCAGCAGGGCATCAGCCGCGCCGACGAATTCGAGCCTGCCTATTTGCTGCTGACCGATGCCGACATTGTGCACGCCCCCGACACGCTGCGCTGGCTCGTGGCACATACTCAGGCGCGCCGGCTAACGCTGACATCACTGATGGCGAAACTCCGCTGTGAGAGCAACTCCGAGCGTCTACTCATTCCGGCATTCATTTTCTTCTTTCAGATGCTCTATCCGTTTGCCTGGGTCAACGATCCCAAGCGGCAAACCGCGGCCGCGGCAGGCGGTTGCATGCTGGTTAGGCGGGAAGCACTGCGGGCAGCCGGCGGGATCGCCGCTATCCGGGGTGAGTTGATCGACGACTGCGCCTTAGCGCGCACGCTCAAGCGCATTGGTCCAATCTGGCTCGGATTGACGCAGCGCGCACACAGCATCCGTCCCTATCCGACAATGAGCGACATCGGCCGCATGATCACCCGTTCGGCCTACGCGCAACTCGACTATTCAGTGTTATTGCTTGTGGGGACGATTCTGGGCATGACACTCATCTACTTGGCGCCCGTTCTATTAGCCTTGATGGCGAGCGGCGTGGAGCGCTTCGTCGGAGTCGTTTGCTGGATCACAATGGCGCTTTTATTCCAACCAATCCTTCGGTTCTACCGGGTATCTCCGCTGTATGGTTTGTTGCTGCCGTTGATCGCCGCAATCTACGTCTGGTTCACGTGCGCGTCTGCTTTACAGCATGCGAGCGGCCGCGGCGGAATGTGGAAGGGTCGCGCGCAGGCAAGAGTGACCCGCACCCCATGACCGGCGCCGGCTCATTGCGTTCGGGCAAGTCCCATCGGGACGAGAATTTTCCGGTGGCATCTTGGCTCATTGACCCGCGCCACCGCGGACCGATCCTGGCTTTCTATCAGTTTGTTCGCACGGCTGATGACATTGCTGACCACCCCACGCTAGCGCCCGGCGAGAAACTCGCTCTCCTTGATCAACTCGAGACAGACCTCGAGGGCCGCAGCAGTCAAAATCCCGAAGGTGTCGCGCTGCGGGCCGCGTTGGCGGCACGCGGCATGTCTCCGCGCCACGCCAAAGACCTGTTGACCGCGTTCCGGTTGGACGTGACCAAGCTGCGTTATCGCAATTGGGACGATCTCATTGGTTACTGCGCCTATTCGGCGATGCCGGTCGGTCGCTTTGTGCTTGATGTGCACGGCGAGAGCGAGGCGGTGTGGCCCGCGTCTGATGCGCTGTGCGCGGCCTTGCAGATCATCAACCATCTGCAGGACTGCCGGGCAGACTACCGCGATCTCGATCGCGTTTATGTCCCGCTCGACGCGCTGGCGGCCGCTGGCCTCGGTGTCGAGGCGTTGGGCGAAACGCGCGCCTCGGCTGCCCTGCTCGCCTGCCTTCACAAGCTAGCGGATAGGACCGAGCAGCTTTTGAGCCAAAGCGATCATTTTCCGAGCCTCGTCGTAGACCGGCGCCTCGGACTGGAAATCGCCGTCATCGTGCGTTTGGCGCATCAACTGACCACCATCCTAAAGCGCCACGATCCGTTAAGCGAACGCGTCCACCTCGGAAAGCTCGCGGTTGCCGGCACGACCGCGGCAGCGATCGTCGGTTACGGCGCAATCGCGCTGGGCCTGCGGCGAGCGCCCGTACGTGCTCATGTGGTCCGCAATCTATGAGTCCGGCAGCAACAGCACCGAGTGCGAGTGCAACGGTGCCGCGGGCGGCCGGAAGCTCGTTCTATGCGGCGATGCGCATCCTGCCATCGCAGCAGCGCGACGCGATGTTCGAAATATACTCGTTCTGCCGGGCGGTCGACGACATCGCTGATAGTTCCGGCCCGCGCCCGGAGCGGGTCGCGCAGCTGCAAGCCTGGCGGCGCGATATTGCGACGCTCTATGACGGCACGTCTCCTCCCGCGCTTGAGGGGCTCGCGCGAGCGGTCAAGACATTCGGGCTGCGACGCGAAGACTTTCTGGCCGTGATTGACGGCATGGAAATGGACGTTGTCGCCGACATCCGGGCGCCGGATTACCCCACGCTCGAGCTTTACTGCGACCGCGTAGCATGCGCTGTAGGGCGCCTTTCGGTCAAAGTGTTTGGCTTGCCGGAGGACTTGGGCCGCGCGCTTGCAGATCAGCTGGGACGCGCCCTGCAGCTGACCAACATCCTGCGCGACCTCGACGAAGATGCGGAACTCGGGCGCCTCTACCTTCCGGCTGAAGCGTTGCGGGAGGCCGGCATTTCCAGCACCGACCCCACCACCGTGCTCGCTGAGCCACGCATCGAGTGGGCATGCCACGCGATCGTCGACCGCGCCCGCGCGCATTTCACCAAGGCCGATGACATCATGGCGCGCTGTCCCCCGCGTGCCGTACGGGCGCCCCGGCTCATGGGCGCCGTGTACAAGGCGATCCTGGCACGGTTGGTAGCCCGCGGCTTCGGCTCGCCACGGGTTCCGGTGCGCATCCCCAAAGTGCTGCTGGTTTGGATGCTGCTACGTCACGCGATCGCCTAATGGGGAGAACCGTCCACATTATAGGCGCCGGCCTTGCCGGCCTCGCCGCCGCCGTTCGCCTCAGTAAGCGCGGCCTCCCGATCGTGCTGCATGAGGCCGCCAATCATGCCGGAGGGCGCTGCCGGACCTATCACGACCCGGCGCTCGGCATGATGATCGACAACGGCAATCATCTGGTCCTCTCCGGCAATCGCGCGACCATGGATTTTGTGACGGCGATCGGAGCCCGCAAGCGGCTGCACGGTCCGTCGAGTGCCTCCTTTCCGATGGTCGACATCGCGACCAACGAGCGTTGGACGATCCGCATCAACGATGGACGTTTCCCGCTCTGGATCTTTGACCGCACGGCGCGAGTGCCTGCTACGTCCGCAATACAATATCTTCCGATGGCCCGATTGCTGTGGGCGAAACCTGACCGCGCGATCGCAGATCTCATCGCGTGCGACGGGCCCGTCTATGAGCGCCTGCTGGATCCACTGCTGCGCGCGGCCCTCAACACGGAGCCACGAGAAGCGTCGGCTGCCCTTGCGGGCGCCGTGCTGCGTGAAACAATCGCGGTCGGCGGCCACGCGTGCCGCCCACTGATCGCGAGCGAGGGGCTAGCGAGCACATTTGTGGATCCGGCGCTCCAGGTCGTTCAACAACGTGGCGGCACGATCCGATTTGGACATCGGCTCCGCGCGATAAGCTTTGACGGAGGACGCGCGAGCGCACTCGATTTCGGTGAGGATACAGTCAAGCTTGCGCCCGGCGAGGCTGTGATCATCGCCGTGCCGCCGCCGGTGGCGGCGGACCTGTTGCCTGGTCTCACCGTACCGACCGAATTCTGCGCAATCGTCAACGCGCACTACCGGTTTGTCGGCGACAAAAACCTGCCTCCGATGATGGGAGCCCTGAACGCCACCCCGGAATGGCTGTTCGTCTTTCCGGATCGGCTGTCAGTGACGATCAGCAGCGCCAATCACCTGCTTGATGTCGATCGTGAAATCCTGGCACGCAAGATCTGGCAGGAGGTCGCGCGCATGATTGAGACCAGCGCACCCTTGCCGCCGTGGCAAATCGTGCGTGAACGGCGCGCAACCTTTGCGGCGTCGCCGGCCCAGAACGCCAAGCGACCCCGAGCCGCAACCGCGTGGCGGAACCTGGTTCTGGCCGGCGACTGGACTGCAACGAATTTGCCGGCCACGATCGAAGGGGCCATTCGTTCGGGCAACCGGGGCGCGGAATTGGTCGAGGCGATGTCATGACCGGGTGTTCGTCGCGGCGCGGATGCGCCGCGCCTCGTTTTCGCCACCACAACACGGCAGCAACCCGCGCATGAACCTACAAAGTCTCGACAAACCGATCGAAAGTGCGATGGCGGCGCTGCTTGCCTGCCAGCAGCGGGATGGCCATTGGGTATTCGAGCTCGAGGCCGACGCGACCATCCCGGCCGAGTACGTGCTGCTCAAGCATTACCTCGGGGGGGCGCCCGATCCTGTGCTTGAAGCCAAGATCGCGGTCTACTTGCGCCGCATCCAAGGTCCGCATGGCGGCTGGCCGCTCTTTCACGACGGCGATTTTGACATTAGCGCTAGTGTGAAGGCCTATTTCGCCCTCAAGATGATCGGTGACCGCCCCGATGCGCCGCACATGCGGCGGGCGCGCGAGGCGATCTGGGCGCACGGTGGCGCCGGCCGCAGCAATGTTTTCACCCGCGCCCTCCTCGCCCTCTACGGCGTGGTTTCCTGGCGCGCGGTGCCAGCAATGCCGGTCGAGATCATGTTGCTGCCGCGCTGGTTCCCATTTCATCTCGACAAGGTGTCCTACTGGGCGCGTACCGTGCTCGCGCCGCTCCTCGTTCTGCGCGCGCTGCAGCCGCGCGCACGCAATCCGAAGGGGGTGACCATCGAAGAACTGTTTCTGGAGCCGCCGCAACAGCTCGGTATGCCGGCTAAAGCGCCGCATCAGAAATGGTCCTGGTTTCTGCTGTTTCGGGTGGTCGACGGGATTGTACGGCGGATCGAACCGCTGTTTCCGGCGCATGTTCGCAAGCGATCGATCGACGCCGTAGTCGCGTTCGTAACCAAAAGGCTCAACGGCGAAGACGGCCTCGGCGGGATCTTTCCGGCGATGGCCAACACCGTGATGATGTTCGACGCGCTGGGCTATCCGGAAACCCATCCCGACGTCGTGGTGGCGCGCCGCTCGATCGAGAAGCTCTTGGTCGTTAAGCCGGATGAAGCCTATTGCCAGCCATGCGTGTCACCGGTCTGGGATACGGCGCTCGTGTGTCACACACTCCTGGAGGCGGGCGGCGACGCTGCGGTCAAACAGTCGGTGCGAGGCCTCGAATGGCTTGTCCCTCTGCAAGTCTGCGATATTGCCGGCGACTGGTCGGTGCAGCGGCCGCACGTACGGCCGGGCGGCTGGGCCTTTCAATACGCCAACGCCTATTACCCCGATCTCGACGACACCGCCGTGGTGGTGATGGCCATGCACCGCGCACAGCAAGTCCTGGGATCAGATCAATTCGACCCGGCGATCGCGCGCGCGCGCGAGTGGATCAGCGGACTGCAGAGCCGCAATGGCGGTTGGGCGGCGTTCGATGCCGACAACGTCTACTACTATCTTAACAACATCCCGTTCTCCGATCATGGCGCGCTACTCGATCCTCCGACCGAGGATCTCACCGGGCGCTGCATGTCCATGCTGGCTCAGCTCGGCGCGCCGCCGACCGACCTGGCGCTGGTGCAAGGACTCGAATTCCTCCGGCGTACCCAGCATCGCGAGGGCAGCTGGTACGGCCGTTGGGGCCTGAACTACATCTACGGCACCTGGTCGGTGCTGTGCGCGCTCAACGCGATCGGTCTCGATCAGCGCTCACCGGAGGTACGCCGCGCGGTCGATTGGCTCGCGGCAATTCAAAACAGCGACGGCGGCTGGGGCGAGGATGGCACGAGCTACAAGCTCGACTATCGGGGCTACGAGGCGGCCCCCAGCACAGGGTCGCAGACCGCCTGGGCGCTGCTCGGCCTGATGGCGGCCGGTGAAGTCGATCATCCATCGGTCGCGCGCGGCATCGCCTATCTGGTGGCGACCCAGCAATCACACGGCTTTTGGGACGAAGCGCGCTACACGGCGACGGGGTTTCCGCGCGTGTTTTACCTCCGCTACCACGGATACGCGAAACTTTTTCCGCTATGGGCGCTGGCGCGATACCGCAATCTCAAGACGCGCAACGCGCATCACGTTGCATTCGGCATGTGAGGGCGGGCGTCCGTTGTCAGGTATGCTTAGCGTCCCGCCGCCTTTTTCAGCGGCTCCGCGCTGTGCATCTGGGAAAGCTGTTCCTTGACCTGGCGCTCGAACATGTACTGGGCCGGGCGCTGGGCGTGGAGCGGGATTTCAGGAACCATTGGGCCGGTTGTGCGCACGCCGCGCATCGCGGTGATCGCGGCCTTGATCGGATGTGCAACGGCATCGTTTACGGCGGTCGCCTCGTAGCCGCTATGCACCATACAGTCGGCACATTTTTCATAGTTGCCAGTACCGTAGGCGTCCCAATCGGTCTCTTCCATCAGTTCCCGAAAGGTCCCGACATAACCCTCGCCCAATAGATAGCACGGGCGCTGCCAGCCAAATACGGTGCGCGTTGGGTTGCCCCACGGCGTGCAGTGATATTCCTGATTGCCGGCCAGGAAATCCAGGAACAGGCTCGACTGGCTGAATGACCAGTTTCGGCCATTGTCGCCGCGCCGGAATATCTCGCGGAACAGCTCCTTGGTCTTGGTGCGGTTGAGAAAGTGCTGCTGGTCCGGCGCGCGCTCGTAGGCATAGCCGGGCGATACCGTGATGCCGTCGACCCCCATCGGGGCAAGCGTATCGAAGAACGCCGCAACGCGCTCGGGCTCTGAGTTGTTGAACAGCGTGCAGTTGATGTTGACGCGGAAACCCAGCGCTTTGGCGGCTTTGATCGCCTCGACCGCACGTTGATACACGCCGTCCTGACAAACCGATTTGTCGTGCATCTCCTTGTCGCCGTCGAGATGCACTGACCACACGAAGAACGGGCTAGGCTTGTATTTGCGCAAATGCTTCATCATCAGCAGAGCATTGGTGCACAGATAAACGAACTTCCGCCGTTCAATGATGCCCTTGACGATCTCGGGCAATTCCTTGTGCAGCAACGGCTCGCCACCCGCAATTGAGACCACCGGGGCGCCGCATTCGTCGACGGCGTGCAGCGCATCGGCCAGCGGCAGCCGCTTGTTCAGGATCTCGTCGGGATAATCGATCTTGCCGCACCCTGCGCACGCCAGATTGCAGCGAAACAGCGGCTCGAGCATGAGTACGAGGGGATAACGCTTGCGGCCAGCGAGTCGCTGACGCATCACGTAGGTCCCGACCAGCACGGTTTGCAAAAAGGGAATTGCCACGACAGCTTCCTGCGTTGTTTGCGAAAAATGCTACTTCGCTACCTTCTCGACTTCGTGCGGGGCAACCCGCGGCCCGGTTCGGCGATCGGCCAGCTCTGCCGGCAATCGAAATTCCACCGTTTCCGTTCGCCCCTCCAACGATTCAACCTCGACCGGGCCGAAGCGTTGCAGGGCAGCGATCACGTCTTCTACCAGCACCTCAGGTGCCGAAGCACCCGCCGTAAGACCGACGACCCCGACACCCTGAAACCATTCGGCATCCAGCTCGCTACCGTCCGCAACCAGGTAACTCGGCTTTTGTGCCTCTTCACCTATTTCGCGCAAGCGGTTCGAATTCGAGCTGTTCTTGGCCCCGACCACCAGGATCACGTCCGCCACTTTGCAGAGTTCGCGGACCGCGATCTGGCGATTCTGGGTAGCGTAACAGATATCTCTCGTTTCCGGACCGACGATATTGGTGAAGCGGCGATGCAACGCCGCTATGACCCCCTTGGTATCGTCGACGCTGAGCGTCGTCTGAGTGACATACGCGACCGGGTGATCGGACGCAATGTCGAGGGCCGCGACGTCCTTTTCCGACTGGACCAGCAAAACCGGCCCGGAGATTTGCCCCATTGTGCCTTCCACCTCGGGATGGCCGGCGTGCCCGATCAGGATGATGGTGCGGCCCTGGGCGGCGTAGCGGCGCCCGTGGTTGTGGACCTTGGTCACCAGCGGGCACGTGGCATCGATCACGCGCAGATCACGCGCTAAGGCCTCTTGTTCGATGCGCTTGGAAACTCCATGGGCGCTGAAGATCGCGTGCGCATCGGCAGGCACATCTTCAAGCTCCTCGACAAACTGCACGCCCTTGGCCTTCAACGTCTCAACGACGTACTTGTTGTGAACAATTTCGTGCCGCACGTAGATCGGCGGCCCGTAGCGCTCAAGCGCGCGCTCGACGATTTCAATCGCGCGCACCACCCCGGCGCAGAAGCCCCGCGGCTGGGCTAGAACCACTTTCATCAGGCGCCCCTTCGAATCATTCTAGTTCCATCCTGGCCTGCACCGAGCCCGCCCCCGTTACGCGCGCAGCGTCATGGTGTCTTGCATATCCTTGCCCAGTACCTGGAGCACCTTTGCTACAATTCCTTTAGCGTCAAGACCGGCCTGCGCGTACATCGCGGCAGGCGAAGCCTGATCGATGAAGACGTCGGGCAGGACCATGCAGCGGATTTTCAGGCCGCGGTCGAGCACCCCATGCTCGCCCAACGTCTGAACGACGAGCGATCCAAAACCGCCGATCGAACCTTCTTCGATCGTGATCAACACCTCATGGTCGCGGGCGAGCCGCAAAACCAAGTCGACATCGAGCGGCTTGGCGAAGCGCGCATCAGCCACCGTGGTGGAGAAACCATAGGCCGCGAGTTCATCAGCGGCCCTGCAACAGTCCTGCAGGCGCGTCCCCAGTGACAGCAAGGCGACAGAGGTTCCTTCCCGCACAATCCTGCCTTTGCCGACTGCGAGCGGGATGCCGACATCTGGCAACGCGACGCCAGTTCCGTCGCCGCGCGGATAGCGCACCGCCGACGGCCGGTCATCGATCGCCACCGCGGTCGCGACCATGTGCACAAGCTCGGCCTCATCAGCCGCAGCCATGATCACAAAACCGGGCAGGCAGCCCAGGTAGGCGAGATCGAATGAGCCGGCGTGGGTTGGCCCGTCGGCGCCCACAAGTCCGGCTCGGTCGATTGCAAAGCGAACCGGCAGTCCCTGGATTGCGACGTCATGCACGACTTGGTCGTACGCGCGTTGCAAAAACGTCGAGTAGATCGCGGCGAACGGCTTATAGCCTTCCGCCGCCAAGCCGGCAGCGAATGTCACCGCGTGCTGCTCGGCGATGCCGACATCAAATGCACGCTGTGGAAATGCTCGCGCGAAAATATCGACGCCGGTTCCGGACGGCATGGCCGCCGTCACGGCGACGATGCGATCATCCTTTTCGGCTTCCTTGACCAACGCTTGGCCGAACACCTTGGTATAGCTTGGCGCGGCAGCGCGCGCTGTGTGTTGCTTGCCGGTGACGACGTCGAACTTCACCACCCCATGATACTTGTCGTCAGCCGCTTCCGCGGGCGCGTAGCCTTTGCCCTTCTGGGTCACGACGTGGATTAGAATTGGTCCAGCGTCCGCATCGCGCGCATTTTGAAGAACTGGCAAAAGATGATCGAGGTTGTGGCCGTCGATCGGCCCGACATACAGGAATCCAAGCTCCTCGAACAAATTGCCGCCGGTCAAGAAATTGCGCGCCAGCGCTTCAGCCCTGAGAGCCCCTGCTTCCACCGCACTCGGCAGATGCTTCGCGAGCTTTCTGCCGACCCCCCGCAACGAGAGGTAGGCATCTCCGGAGATGACCCGCGCCAAATACGCCGACATTGCGCCGACCGGAGGTGCGATTGACATGTCGTTGTCGTTGAGAACGACGATCAAGCGACTATTCATCGCACCCGCGTTGTTGAGGGCCTCGTATGCCATGCCCGCGGACAACGCCCCGTCGCCGATCACACATACGACATTATTCTTCCGTCCCTGCAGGTCGCGCGCGACGGCCATTCCCAATCCGGCCGAGATGGATGTCGATGCGTGGGCAGCGCCGAACGGGTCGTAAACACTTTCGGCCCGTTTCGTAAAACCCGACAGACCGCCAGCCTGCCGCAGGGTTTTGATTCGATCGCGTCGGCCGGTGAGGATCTTGTGTGGATAGGCTTGATGCCCAACGTCCCAGATCAGCTTGTCGCGAGGGGTATCGAACACGTAGTGCAAGGCGACGGTCAGTTCCACCACGCCGAGTCCCGCACCGAGATGCCCACCGGTCGTTGCGACCGCGTTAATGGTCTCGGCCCGCAACTCATCTGCAACCTGACGCAGGTCATTTTCATTGAGTCGACGAAGATCCTGGGGGTCAGAAACGCCGTCCAGGATCGGCGTAGATGTGCAATCGCTGTGGTCAGACATTTGGACTCGCTATCGACCTCTGAGGAGTCTAGGGATTGCCGGGACTACGGCCCCGGACCATCGGCGGTGGTAACTATATCGCTTTCCGCATAGCGCAGAAAGCTGGGGGTAATCAATGGCTTGTGCTGCGCTCGGGGATTGAATTCCTTTTTTCGGTGCGGCCACGACGTTGGTAACGGCGACGAGAAGGCTTGGTTCAACGCGACATGAAGATTTTTACCACAACTGTTGTTCAGGCGATCAAGCAATGTATAGGCCACCCGTGGATCGTGGTCATCATCGCAATTCTGCTATCGGCGGCGTCCGTCGGGTATTCAGTTCGCCATTTTGCCCTGAACGCGGACATCAACAAGCTGCTGTCCCCCGACCTTCCGTGGCGAAAGCGTGAAATCGCGTTCAACCAGCTGTTTCCGCAGTTCGATCTCATTCTTGCGGTGGTGCAGGCCCCGACGCCTGAGTTGACCAACCAGGCCACTGCGGAACTGGTCGGAAGCCTGGCCAAACGTCGCGAATTGTTCAGGTCGGTCACGACGCCCGGGGATGGCGAGTTTTTTGCGCGTAACGGTCTTCTGTTTCAGCCCACCGAACAGCTCAAACAGACGGTCGACGGGCTGGTCGCAGCCGAACCGTTGATCGAGGTGCTCGCCAGCGATCCAAGCCTGCGTGGGATCGCCCAAACACTGTCTTTCGGCGTCATGGGGACAGAACGCGGACGGATCACCCTCGACTCCATGACGCGCCCCATGACAATGGGGGCAGAGACGCTCGAGCACGTGCTCGCAAATGAACAGACGAGCTTTTCGTGGCTCACTTTGGTTTCTGGGCATGCCCCCAAGATCGATGACCTTCGCCAGGTCATCCTGATCCGGCCCGTGCTCGACTTTGCGGCACTCGAGCCGGGAAAGGTTGCCTCCGATACCATCAGGACCGCCGCTGCCGATCTCAAGCTTGCGGCGCGCTATCAGGCAACCGTTCGTCTGACCGGCCCTGTGCCGATGGCGGATGAGGAATTTGGAACCATCAAGGAGAATGCGCTGCTCAACGGCAGCATTACCATCCTCGTGGTGCTTTTCATTCTTTGGCGAGCGCTCGGGTCCGGCCGCGTTATCCTGGCGGTGTTCTTAAACCTCGTCGTCGGCCTGGCGATCACGGCCGCGCTGGGCCTGCTCATGGTCGGCGCCCTCAACCTGATTTCCGTGTATTTCGCGGTGCTGTTCGTCGGTCTTGGCGTCGACTTCGGAATCCAGTTCAGCGTGCGCTATCGCGCCGTGCGGCATACGCTTCCCGACCTTGGCAAAGCCCTGATCGAAACCGGACGCTACGTCGGAGCACCGCTGACGCTCGCCGCCGGCGCGACGGCGGCTGGGTTTCTCTCATTCCTGCCCACCGACTACCGAGGCGTGTCGGAGCTGGGGCTGATCGCGGGCGTTGGAATGCTGATCGCGTTTGCAAGCAGTGTGACCCTGTTGCCGGCCCTGCTCTATCTGTTCAAGCCGCCAGGCGAGCCGGAGGCGTTGGGTTACCCTGCGCTTGCGCCGGTGGACAATTTCATGGCGCGCCATCGCATTAAAATTCTGACGACTGTGTTGGTTGTGGTGCTGGCAGGCTCGCCGCTGCTGTACTGGGTGCGCTTCGATTTCAATCCCCTCAACTTACGCAGCCCGAAGGTCGAGTCCGTTGCAACCTTTCTCGAGCTCAAGAACGACCCTGAAAACAACGCCAACAACATTGACATCCTGGCGCCCTCGCTAGCCGAGGCCGATGCGATGGCAGCCAAACTGCGTGCCCTGCCTGAAGTCAGGCGCGCCGTTACGCTTAGCACGCTCGTTCCGGGGCAACAGGATGAGAAACTCAAGCTCATCCAGGAGGCCGCACAAAAGCTTGATCCGTCGCTCAATCCGAGCGAGCTGATGGAGCCTCCAAGCAGCGACGAAGATATCGCGGCGCTCAACTCGGCCGCACAGGGCCTCACCAATGCGGCGGCTTCGCAGACCGGCCCCGGCGCGGGAGCCGCCAAGCGCCTGGCAGGTGACCTGACCGCGCTCGCACGCGCGGACGAGTCCGTGCGCAAGCGTGCGGACGCCGCGTTTATTCCAACGTTGAAAACGGCGCTCAACGCGTTGCGCATGCTGCTGACCGCCCAGCAGGTCACGCTCGACACCATTCCACCCGACCTGCGTGGTCAGTGGACGACGCCCGATGGGCGCTCGCGGATCACGGTCAGTCCGGCCGGCGATCCCCGCGACAACGAAGTATTGCGTAAGTTCGCGCGCGCCGTCACAGCGATTGCGCCCGATGCCGTTGGTGGGCCGATCCTGATCCTCGATGCGAGCCGCACGATCGTTGTTGCATTTGCCCAGGCGGGAGCCTGCGCGCTGGTGTCGATTTTCATCCTGCTGTGGATCAGCCTGCGGCGGCTGGGCGATGTTTTGCTAACGCTGATCCCGCTGCTGCTGGCGGGCGTCGTAACGCTGGAACTCTGCGTAATCATCGATCTGCCGCTCAATTACGCGAACATCATTGCCATTCCGTTGCTGCTTGGCGTGGGGGTGGCGTTCAAGATCTACTACATCATGGCGTGGCGAGAGGGTCAGACCAACCTGCTCCAGTCGGTACTTACGCGCGCCGTGATGTTTAGCGCGGCGACGACTGCAACCGCGTTCGGGAGCTTGTTCTTTTCCAGCCATCCGGGAACGTCCAGCATGGGCGAGCTGCTGGCGCTGTCGCTGGTCTGCACGCTCGCGGCAGCTGCGCTGTTCCAGCCGATTCTGATGGGGAAGCCGCGCAAGGTGGCCGAGGATGCGGCTGCTCCTCTCCCCCTACAGGAAGCCGCAAGCGCCGCCGGGGAACGGGTGGCTGCGCGTCCGAGGCGCCAGGCCAGATCCTAACCAATCCCCGCAGCACGGGCGTTCGGTCCTCTGAGCCGGGACGCAACCGCGTGTGGCCGCGCGCCGGCAACAGCGCTCATCGCGTTCATCGCTCCCGACGCGCAAAAAAGGAAGACGCTTCAATAGGATATACGCCGAACCAGACATACACACGCGGGGTTTGAGTGCGTCGTCGATAGTGAAACGTCTAAGAGCGCGATCATTGCTTTGCGCTGGAAAATCGCATCGGCTATGTCAGTGTGCAGTCGAATCTGACCTCGCCAAGCGATATCCCCGCCATGTCTCGCACGCCGAAGCAATTGCTTGACGAAAAGCTGATGGCGCGCTGCATCGAACTCTCGCATGCCGCGAGCAAGGCCGGGGAAATCCCGTTTGCGGCCCTCATCTCCAGAGGGGATGAGATCGTGGCCGAGGCCACCAACCGGGTGGTGCGGGATTGCGACATCACCCGGCACGCCGAGCTTTTGGCGATTTCGCAAGCGCAAAAAGTGCTCGGTCGACGAATCCTGTCAGACTGTTCGATTTACACAAATGTCGAACCGTGTCCGATGTGCTCGTTTCCGATTCGCGAAGCGCAGCTGGAACGCGTCATCTTCGCGATCAGGTCTCCGCTCATGGGCGGTATGTCGCGCTGGAACATTCTGCGCGACACTGAAATATCGGATTCCATGCCAGAAGCCTTCGGCGATGTTCCCGAGGTTACCGCCGGGGTACTGGTTGAAGAAGCGGAACACGTCTGGCGCAACTGGAATCCGATCGCGTGGGGCGTCATCCGATATCGCGGGCTGCTCGATCGGCCGCAACAAGCCGGCAAACCAAGCCTCGAGCCATCGCGCGACATCGACGAACTTCCCCGCGTCCCGCGCAAGCGCCGGCTGCTTGCCGAATTGATGTCATTGCACCGTCGTTACCGGCGCGCCTGACCATTCCATGACCTACTGCCCATGACTTTCAAGGACGGCAAGGCATTTCTTGCTGATTTGCCTGCGTTGCTCCTTCAGACAGCCCAGAACACGAAACGTATCCGGCTCGGCATCACGGCAGTACTTCTCGACGTCCGGGCGGCAGGCGGCTTCCTCTTCAGGCGTGCCCTTCAACAGGTTTGAGAAAAAATCAAAAAAGCCGCCTTGCTGTTGTTGCTGCGCCGCGACTGGAGACAACATCAGCCCCGCCGCCACTATGATCACACCTAAGGCTGCGGCACGGACCATATTCAGTCCCCTCTTGATAGCACTCTGGCGTCACGCGCGTGTGCAAACGCGGCGGGACCGACAAGCGCGCTGTTCCATCCTGATTTTGTGTCGTCTTGGTGGCACGATCGCAACGCGCCGAACCGTTCGGCTGGACGAACGGGTATCAGCGGGCCTGGCGCAACTTTCCAAACAGAAAGCCCGCAAATACTAGCACTGCGACAATCGGAACCCAGATCAGAAGCGCGCCGATCAGAAAGATCACGACCGCAGCAGCGACCAGCAATGCCAGCGCCGCCAGCACGATCAGCCCCCAGGGCCCGACTTTGGCGACATAGATGCGCCCTCCGTAACGGGTGCCGAAAAGGCCTTCCGAGGGCGTGCCCATACCGTCCCGCGACGCGTCCGGATGGCCCGGCGGTATTATCTCCGGTTCCGCACGCGGGCGCTCGTAAGGCGTCACTGATTTTCTGGCCATGGGGATATCCATTGCAAATCGGCCGTTATCATGTAGGCCGCATTGCGCCCGCAGGAAGGCACAAAAGCTCAGCGGCTGGCGACATCTTCGCGCAGGATCTCGAGTTCGAGCCACCGTTCCTCCGCCGCCGCAAGCTCGGCTTCGGCGGATTTCAGCGCCGCGGATGCTGCTTCAAATGCGTTACGATCGCGCGCGTAGAGACCCGGATCCGCCAAGCGTTCGTGCAAGGCACGAATGCGGGCTTGTAACGAGTCCATTTCGGCCGGCAATTTTTCGAGGGCATGTTTTTCATGAAAGCTGAGGCGGCGCTTGGGCGGTTTGTCATTTGCCACCGAAGCACTCGCTGAGCGAGCCGTATTCTTTTGCCTCGGCGGGACGGTGCGCGCGACATCGGCACCGCGTTGTGCCAGCATGTCGCTGTAGCCGCCCGCGTATTCGACCCAGCGTCCGCCAGCCTCTGGAACAACCACACCATTGACGACGCGATCGAGAAAATCGCGATCATGGCTGATCAACAGGACAGTGCCGGCATAGTCGGCGAGCATCTCCTGCAACATATCGAGGGTTTCGAGGTCGAGATCGTTGGTCGGCTCGTCGAGGACGAGCACATTAGCGGGTCTGGCCAGCGCCCGCGCCAGCATGAGGCGGCCGCGCTCGCCACCCGACAGCGCGGCGAGCGGGGTGCGCGCCTGCTCGGGCGAAAACAAAAAATCCTTGAGATAACCCGTCACATGCCGCGATCGGCCGCCGACGACGAGGGTATCGCCCGAGCCCGCGGTGAGCGTCTCCGCTACGGTTTTGTTTGGATCGAGGCTCTCCCGCTGCTGATCGAGTGTCGCCATCACCAGATTGGCACCGAGCCGAACCGTGCCAGCGTCGGGTTCGATCGCGCCGGTGAGCAAATTGAGCAAGGTCGTCTTGCCGCCTCCATTCGGGCCGACGATTCCGATGCGGTCGCCACGCCGGACGCGGATCGAAAAGTCGGCGACGATCGGACGTTGCCCGTAAGACTTTCCGATGCGACTGGCTTCGATCACCTGGGCCCCTGACTTGTCGCCCTGGGGACCTTCGAGCACGGCCTTGCCGACGGCCCCGCGATAGTCCCGCCGCGATTTGCGCAGCGCCTGCAGCGCGTCGAGCCTTCGCACGTTGCGCTTGCGGCGGGCGGTGACGCCATAGCGCAGCCAGTGCTCTTCCGCGACGATCTTGCGATCGAGCTTGTGCTGCTCGTGCTCCTCATCGGCCAGGATCGCGTCCCGCCATTCTTCAAATGCTGCAAATCCACGATCGAGGCTGCGGATGCGCCCGCGGTCGAGCCAGGCCGTGCTGCGCGACAGGTTGGTCAGGAAACGCCGGTCATGACTGATCAGCACGATGGCGGAACTTCGCCTCGCGAGCTCGGCCTCGAGCCATTCGATGGTCGTAAGATCGAGATGATTGGTGGGCTCGTCGAGCAGCAGGATGTCAGGGTGCGGGGCGAGAACGCGCGCGAGCGCTGCCCGGCGGGCCTCGCCGCCGGAAAGCCGCGCGACCTCCTCGTCGCCTTCGAGGCCGAGCTGCTGCAGCAGATAGCGCGCCTGATGCAGATCGTCCCCCGGCGCAAGCCCGGCCTTCACGTAAGCCAGTGCCGTGGTCGCGCCGGAAAAGTCTGGCTCCTGTGGCAGATATCGAATCGTGGAACCCGGCTGCACAAAACGGGTGCCGCGGTCCGGTTCAATCAGACCGGCTGCGATTCGCAGCAGCGTCGATTTGCCAGACCCGTTGCGCCCGACCAGGCAAAGCCGCTCGCCGGCCGCGATGGTGAGATCGACGTCGGCGAGCAAAGACGCTCCCCCGAACGTGAGCCCTACGTCCTGAAGTTGGATCAGCGGCGGCGCCATTGTTCAGGGCACCGCCCGTTGCGCGCCTGCAGGTCCGATCATGAAGTGGCGGAACGTCCCGAGTACCAGGCGACGACAAACAGCACCGCCGCGATGACCAGGGAGGCCACTCCGTGCTTGATGTGGACGTGGGTGGAACCCACTTCGTACCCGGGCAGGAAGCTCGGCAGCGACCCGGCCGGTACGGCGAAATAAGCGATGGCAACGGCGAGAAACACCAAGCCCAAAATAATTGCGATCAGTTTCATGAAGATCCCCGTCCGTGTCCCGATTCCGAGCCTCGCTGCAGGCGCTTCGATACGACCTTCGGGAGCCACGGGACAATAGCAGATTTACGATGCTGCTGCGTCCTGACGCCAACTGCCGCGAGGCTGCTCAGCCGGTCACGCGCCGTCCGTTGACCGCAGGACGACAAGCCCATCGGCGGCGCGCACCCCGCGGCCTTGCGGCAGGACAAACAACGGGTTGATCTCGGCCTCGATCAGCCGCTCTCCCAGGGTCGAAACCATGGTCGAAAATGTCAAAATCGCGTGCGCGAGAGCGCCAACATCACACAGGGGCCGACCGCGGAAACCACGCAACAACGGCGCGCTGTCGAGTTCGTTGATCATGTCGTCAGCGTCCCCCGTACCGAGCGGGAGCAAGCGGATGGCGGTGTCCTTGAATAGTTCGGCGGTGATGCCGCCTGCCCCGAGCAAGACCGCCGGACCGAGCTGGGGATCGCGGCGGCAGCCGAGAATCAACTCGACGCCATCGCGGATCAATTCCTGGACCAGAAATCCGTCGGCTGCGTGGCCGGTGCGGCTGCGCACCGTTGCAGCGAGTTCGTCACACCGCCGTGCGACATCCCCGGGAAACACGTCGACGACGACGCCGCCGACTTCGGTCTTATGCAGAATGTCGCGCGACAGAATCTTCAACACCACGTTGCCGCCAATCCGAGCCGCCGCCTGAGCTGCCTCGGCCGGAGATTGAACAATCACTTCGTCGACGCTTGGGATGCCGAAGCGCGCGAACAGCTGCTTGCTCTGCGCCTCATTCAACCGACCCCGATCCGGGAGACCGGTTTGCCAATCCACCGTTGCCTGCACGTGGTCGGCCGCGGCGCTCGATACGCACCGGGTCTCGGCGCGCGATAGGGCCGCAAGCGCCGACGCGCAGCTTTCAGGGGCGCTAAAGGCAGGCGCGCCCCGCCGATTAAGGTGACGCACGATCGGCGGCGCGTCAGGACTGACATAGGCCAGCAGCGGCTTGTCGCTGTTGCGGAGCGCCTCGACCAAGGGACCCGCCACCAGATCGGGTTGGCCGATCCCGGAGGAACCCACGATAACGACGACCGCATCAAAGCTCGCGCTAGCCAGCAAGGTGTCGATCACCGTGCGCAGCAGCTCGGGCCGCAGCCCCGCCAGAGTCACGTCGATCGGATTGCGGTCGAGCACCGCATCGGGAATGTTCAATGCCAGAAGCGTCCGTGCAGTGTCAGCATCCGGCGCCGGAACCTCGAAGCCTGCCGCCCCGATGCTGTCCGCCACCAATGTCGCGGCGCCGCCCGTTGACGTGACGATGGCGACGCGACGGCCGCGCATCGGCCGCTTGTGCGCGAAGGCGGCTGGGATATCCAGCAGATCCGCAAAGGTTGCGGCCCGCGTGACGCCAACTTGCCGGAACAGCGCGTCATAGATTGCATCGACGCCGGCGAGCGCGCCGGTATGCGATACGGCCGAACGTACTCCCACCTCCGAGCGGCCAACCTTGAAGGCGACGATCGGTTTGCCGATCGCGGCGGCTCTCGCGGCGACGGCGCGGAACCGCAGCGGCGCACGCAGTGCCTCGAGATAGAGCGCAATGACCGCGGTTGCATCGTCGTCCAACAGGTATTCGAGGCAGTCCGACACCTCGATGTCAGCCTCGTTGCCGGTCGCCACGAGCTTGGAGAACCCGATGCCGCGCGCGGCACCGCGCGAGAGCAGCGAGCCCAGAATCCCGCCGCTTTGCGAGACGACGGCGATTTGACCAGCCGGAAACTCCTCGAGCTCCATGGCGCCGCTGGCGGACAGCATGATCCGATCGGTGACATTCACGAGGCCGATGGTGTTAGGTCCGAGCAGCCGCATTGCGCCGGCTGCGTCTTTGAGCGCCTGTTGGCGCCGCCGACCTTCGGCGCCGGTTTCGCCAAAGCCGCCGGCCAGTACGATCGCGGCCGAGGCGCCAGCCTGCGCCAGTTGGCGTGTTGCGTCCGCCACGCGGTCGGACGCGAGCAGGATGAGCCCGACGTCGGGCGGCTCGGGAAGCGAGCTCACGTCGGGATAGCAGGTAAGCCCGGCCAGTTCCTTGTACCGCGGGTTGATTGGATAGATCCGCCCGGCAAAGCCGTGCCGCCGAAGGTACGCCACCGGGCGGCCCGCAAGCTTGCTCGCGTCCGACGAAGCTCCCAGGACTGCGATGCTGCGCGGATGGAACAGCCGGCGGATCGCGTCCATTGCGCGGGGTTCGCCTATTTCTTGTTGAGAAAGGCGGACACCGCCTCGCGATGTTCGGCGGTGGTGTAGCAGATTGCCTGCGCCTCGCGTCCGAGCGCGAGCACCTGCTCCTCGTCAAGTTCGAAGGTCTTGTTCAAGATCGCCTTGCTCAGCGCCATTGCCACGTTGGACCCGCCGCTCAATTGCTTCGCCCATTCGCAGGCGTCCGCGAGCAACCGTTCCGGCGACGTCAGGCGGTCGATCAACCCGATGGCGAGCGCTTCCTGCGCCGGCACGCGCCGGCCAGTGAAAATCAGCTCCTTCGCGCGGGTGAGTCCGACCCGACGCGGCAGGAAATACAGGCCGCCGCCGTCAGGAACCAGGCCGCGCAGGATGAAGCTCATTGCAAAGGACGCCGCCTCCGACGCAATGATGAAGTCGCAGGCGAGCGCCAGGTCGCACCCAAGCCCGGCGGCTGCTCCGTTGACGGCTGCGACGGTTGGCTTGCCCATGCCGCGCAGGATCGCAATCGCCTGATGCAACCGCTTCTGGCGTTGCCAGCCGGTGAACGCGATCTCCCCCGCCGGCGCCGCCAGGCGCTCTTTCATGCCGGCGATATCGCCGCCCGAACAAAATCCCGCGCCCTTGCCGGTCAATACGACCGCGCGCGCCGCGTCGTCGTTCGACAGTCGATCGAGTACTGTGGCGAACTCGACCCGCATCGCGTCGTTGATCGCATTGCGGACCTCCGGCCGATTGAACGTGATGATCGCGATGCCGCCGTCGATCGACAGCTCGATATGGCGAAATTCCTGTCCGTCGGCCTTCATGGGGGTTACTCGGCTTTGATGTTCGATGCGGCGATGAGATCGCGCCAGCGTGCCGCTTCCGCGCGGACGTAACGATCGAGTTCGCCAGGAGGACCAGCCGCGAGCGTGAGCCCTTCGATGTCTTCGAGCGTCTTGAACGCGGGCGTTTGAACCCCGCGTGCGACTGACCCGTTGAGGCGCTCGACCACATCCGCAGGCGTGCCCGCGGGCACATAGAGGCCGTACCAGCTTTCGGCCACATAGCCCGGAACGCCGCTCTCAGCGACGGTCGGAAGATTTGGAAAAGCCGGAGACCGTTCGGGCGAAGTCACCGCCAGCGCACGCAGTTGACCGCTCCGGACATAAGGAGCCACGCTCGCGACTGTCGTGAACATCACCTCGATTTGTCCGCCCAAGAGGTCGGTGATCGCCGCCGCTGCGCCCTTGTAGGGAACGTGTGTCAGATTGACGTTGGCGAGCTTATTGAACAATTCCCCCGCAAGATGCGCTGACGTACCCAGGCCGTACGACCCGAAATTGATCGCGCCCGGCTTGGCCGTGGCCGCGGCAATCAGGTCGTGGACGTTGTTGATCGGAAGTTTTGGGTTGACCACAACGATGTTGAACGAACGCGCGACCAAAGCGACCGGCGCGAACGCGGCAAACGTGTCGTACGGCAGTTTGGCGTGAAGGCTTGGGTTGACCGCATGAGAGAACGTCGCCATCAGCAGCGTATATCCGTCGGCCGGGCTGGTCGCGACCGCGGCGCTACCGATGATCGTACCGGCGCCTGGCTTGTTCTCAATAATGACCGCCTGACCTAGGTCAGGCGCCATGCCTTCAGCGAGCCTGCGGGTCACGATGTCGGTCCCGCCGCCGGGCGGAAACGGCACAACAATGCGGAGGAGCCGGTCCGGATAGGCTGCATGTGCGGTGAATGCTGCGGTCGACAGGATTGCGACGCCAACGCACAGCACGCCGGCAATGCATGCGATGGCAGAGCCGCCTGGCCGGACGCGCGATGACGGCATAGTGTCCTCCGGTGACGCATTCTTGTTCGCGGGCGTGCTGCCGCCGCGCGAGGACGTTGACGGACCTGGCAAAGAACGCCTATCCGGTGCGTTGATCCGTCGTTATGGATTGGCTGGACTGCGAAGTCCAGCATCCGGGATGTTCCAATGCAGGGCCGCGTCGACCGCGCGAACTTTTCAGCGCCCACGCCGGGCGCCACGCTGCGCATCGCGTCGCGCGACGAGATCGCACGTCTGCCGCGGTGGTCGCGTGCATTCGCCAACGAGCGCAAGGACCACCGCTTCTACGAACTCCTCGAAGACACGCTCGCGGAAGGCTTTGACTACGGCTATTTCGTCGCCGACGACGGCGATGATGTTCGTGCCATCCAGCCTTACTTCGTCGTCGACCAGGATCTGCTCGCAGGCACCGGCGATCGTGCAAAGCCGCTGATCGCCGCCCTGCGTCGGCTGTGGCCGCGCTTCATGCGTGCACGTACGCTGATGCTCGGCTGCAGCGCCGGCGAGGGACACCTCGACGGCGACGCGGCGTCTCAGCCGGCGATGGCGGATCTGTTGGGGCGCTCGCTCCTTCGCCTGGCCCGCGAGCTCGACTGCGTGATGATCGTCTTCAAGGAATTCCCGGCCAAGTACCGACCGACGCTGCAATCCCTGCGCGCAGCGGGCTTTGCACGCATTCCCAGCATGCCAATGACCAAGCTCGCGATCGATTTCAAGGATTTCGAGGACTATCTCGGTCAGAAGCTCAGTCCGGGGACGCGAGCGACGCTTCGCCGCAAGCTGCGGATCGCCGCACGCGCAAAACCGGCAATCACGATGAGCGTGACGAGCGATGCATCCGCGCTCGTGGACGAACTCCATCCGCTTTATCTGGATGTGTTCGCGCGATCATCGCTGCAGTTCGAAAAGCTGACGAAGGAATTCCTGGCCGAAATCGGAAAACGGATGCCCGATAAGGTCCGCTTCTTCGTTTGGCGCCAGGATGCACGGGCCGTTGCGTTCGCCCTTTGCATGATCCACGACGACGGCATCTATCACGAGTACGTCGGCTTCGACTATGCGGTGTCATTCGAGCTTCATCTGTACTACCGCGTATTTCACGACATCATCACGTGGGCCATCGCCAACGGCTACCGGCACTTCCACAGTGGCAGCCTCAACTACGATCCGAAGTGGCATCTCCGGCAGTCGCTCGATCCGGTCGACCTCTACGTCAGGCACACGTCCGGTCTGGTCAACGCCGCGCTCAAGCGGCTGCTTCCGATCATGGAGCCGACGCGCGCCGATCCAATTCTGCCGAACTTCGCCAACTATCGGGAGCTGTGGGACTAGCGCCAGCTACCGCCCGCGTTCGAGCTTACGAACTGCTTGAGCCAACGCTTCGCACCCCGTGAAAGCGGGCGCCGGGCCGCCCTCCGTTCTCTTTTTTCGTCCCCCAAGCGAGGGGGGTGGAGCGCCGAGACGGCGCTAAGTGAGTTCTGTCCGCGCTCAAGGCGCGGAACGCACCCTTGCGATCGGGTGCGTCTGCGCCGTTCGGCGCTCCACGGCGGCGATTTTTGGCCGGAGGCCGCAGCGTGACCGGTCATGGTGCCGGTGTTGGCGGTTGTCCCCG
>DATIPA010000090.1:0-7110 GCA_035472475.1 Xanthobacteraceae bacterium
AGATGCGGGGTGCTTTCATAGCTGATTTGGGCATACCCGGTCGCGCGGAACCGAGGACCGGTCCATTCCCAACAACCGGACGGCGTCACGTTTCGGCGGGCATAAAGTCGCTTGCGCGCGGACTCTAGCATTCGACCCGCCGGCCATTTCTTCATGCTGTTTCAACGGTAAAGAAAGCGTCACCGTCATTAACCGCTCTGCCCTGCCCGCCGCGGAAGCGGATCACCCGGTTGTGCACCGGCTGGCCGCGCCACTGGTCCCACACCGAGAGCCCGTGCGGCAATTCGCTGCTGAACACCGCGGCATGGGACGAGCCGTCGGTGCGGTTCTGATAGCGCGGCGGGGTGCCGCCAAAGGTCGCGATCACGGTGCCGCGCGCGACCTCGCTGCCGCGCACCTGGGGCCCGCGCCGCCACGCCGAGGTGTGCGGCATGTTGGCGTGGATCTGGACGAACCGCACGCAGTGCCCGTTGTCGACCACCCGGCCGTCGAACCGCGCGGGATCGGCGAGCACAAACACCTTAGGAGGCCGCCGCCCAGCGCAGCGGGATGCCCCAGCGGGCGAGTTGGGCGAGCAATTCATCGACCGAGGTGCACAGCGCGATGTCCTCGATGGCCCCGGTTTTGAGCAACCGCGGAAAGACGTCCTCCTGACCCTCAAAGACCCGGGGCCCGCCGCGCCGGGTGCGGCCGATGCGGGTTTTTGACAACCGCCCGCCGAGGCGCTTGAGCTCGACGCAATAGACGCCGCCGTACAGCACCCAGATGTCGGGCAACCCGCGCTTGAGCCCGATCCGGGCGTGCCGGGCAAATTGCTGCGGGCTGAGCTGGCTGGCCCCGGCCGGGTAGGTGAACCACAGCGCCGGCGGCAACAGCAGCTTGTCGAGCGCCTCGGCGCAGGCCTGGTGGATGTCGTGCTCGAGCGGCTCGGGGGCGGTCAAGCGGAAGGCTCGGCTAGGCACAGGGCGGGCTCAAAACCGACGCGAAAACGATGCAAAAAGGGTATTCGTAAATTTCCGAACGCGTCAAGCCTAGCGCGGCTGATCGCTCCGGGGCGGCGATCACCCCGGTTCGCGCCCCGCTGGCCGCGCGGCTGCGGTAAGCACGCGCTTGCCGTGTCGCGGCCGCTTGATGCTCTTGGGCCACTCCGCCTCCTCGGGCCAGTTCCGGGCGAACCACCAGCTGGCGCGTTCGGCGGTCTCGGCGGTGCAGCCAAAGCCGTTGGCCAGCCGCATAAACAGCCGGTCGTTGTTGGCCGCCCGGGTGCCCAGCCGCGACCGGGTGATGCCGGTCGCATCGATATAAGCCTGGGCCAGCTGCTTCAATTCATCGACCGTATACATCCGCTAACATTAATCGTATTTTTTCGAACGGGCAAGCAAATGTCGCTAGGTGATGTCGTTTCATGATTTGCTTTACATTGATCGAAAAATTTCGGATATAGACGACGGGAATAGCTCGCAAAATGCTGGACGACGACACGTAAGTGGGATGACGAGATTTGGCGTGGTCGGATGAATTGTTCAGAATACGGGTCGCAAAACGCTGCAAGCAGCTCGGTCGCAGCCAGCGCGCCGTGCTCAAAGACGCCAAGTTGGCGCATGATTTTCTGCACGTCGTGCCGGCGCACAGCCGCCGCGTCGATACGCTGGAAAAGATCGCCAAGGCGCTCGATTGGAGTTTGCCTGAGGTTATGGGTCTCGAATTGATTGGCCAGGCCGATGTCGAATTGATGATCAAGACCGTGTATGTCGCGCGTAAAGTGGTGTCCTATCTGTTTGAGCCGAACGCCGAACTCGAGGCACAAATCCTAACCTCGATCTATAATATCCTGCTCGATCGGCAGCACGCCGGGCAGCCGATCGACCAGCCGATACTCGATCTGATCGCCGAAATGATGACGAAGCGGGAGGCGACCGCGGCAGCGCGAGCAACCCGACCGTCATCGTAAACGCCGCGCATATGACGAGTTGCCAGGCGAGCCATTCGAGCACGACGGGGTCGAGCCAAACCTCCCACGCCGCATAGACGATCACCGAGAGTTGGGCCAACGCTGCCCCGGCAGTGGCCACGATCGCCGCCCATTGGTATCGGCCGAGCCAGCGAACCAGCGCACTCGCGGACAGCGCCGACAGAGCGACCCCGGCTAATAATGGCAGCGCGGTGATCGACAGATTTGCCGGATGCGCGCGGCGCGCCGCCCAGTACAGCGACACGGCGATCCACAAAAACCCGACACATAAGGGCAGCGCGCCGCCCACCCATCGAACGTCTGTCCATTTGCGGCGCCGCTTACGGCGCCGCTGCGTCTCCGCGACGAGAAGTTGGTCGGCGGCCGGGAACATCCATTTGTCAATTTGAGCCCGCAACTCGGTCCGCGATTCGCGCTCGCCCTCCATGTCTCCCTCCTGTGCCGATTCGGGTTCGGGTGATTTTCTTGGTTTGGCGTCCCCCAAAATTATTATTCTATGTTAACCACATGCCCGATGGTCGGCGAAAGGGGGCTCGTCATAAATTCGTCAAACCGGCGGTTTTAAGCCGATCGAGGTGACGATCTTGTTCGTAAGAACGACGGTTGACATGTCGAAAATTTACGAACAGAGTTGCCCGATAATCGGAGGCGGGAGCGACCAATGACCGCCAAGCTGGCCAGAAGTGATCAACAAACCCGGCGGTTGCGATTGGTGCTGGTGCTGGCAAGCTCGCTCGGGTTGTGGGGTGTGATGTGGGTGGTCGGCGCGGCGCTCTACCATATGATCAGCGGGTAGCGATGCGGCTGCGCACCCGCCGGCGGCTCTACCGGATGTGGATCTGGTGGCCCGAAACCTGCCTCCTCGCCGCCCTCGGGGTGATCGGCATGTCATTGCTCGTGTTGTCATGGTGGTAGGAAAGCCAAGTCACACCACCCGGCCCGCCAGGTATCATTTACGCTGCTACCTCGCCGCGGTGGCCGACGGTGCGTTTGTTGCCGGGTTTGTTATCGCCGGCGCCCTGGCCATCTTTTTTTCCCTGGCGCCGGGGTGAGAGAAGAATGATCGAGCACCCGCTGGTGCACCGCTCCGGAGTCTTTTTCGGGTTGCCGGAGGCCGAGTACCACCAGGCCTTGGCGTTGTCGGCGAGCGGCGTCAAGCACCTGCGGATCTCGACCATGGATTTCTGGGCGCGCTGCCCGGCGCTCAACCCCGATTGGGTCGACGAGGAGACCGAAGCCAAGCTGATTGGGAAAGCTTACCATCGTAGAATTGTCGAGGGGGCGGAGGTCTTCGCCGCGCATTACGCCGCCAAGCTCGATCCCGACGCGTTTCCCGACGCGTTGCGCACGATCGAGGATCTGACGCAGGCGTTGGCCCGTCATCTGGTGCGCCCGAAGAGCACCTGGCGCAAACCCGATTATGTGGCGCGATTGCGCGAGCTCGAGCCCGCCGCCGAGATCTGGGACGAGATCGCCCGCGAGCACCTGACCGAAAATTCCGGCAAGACGCTGCTCGACGCGCGGCTGGTCGGACGCATCATGCAGGCCGCCCGGCTGATCGAGAGCCACCCGCAGCTCGGCCGCGCGTTTGCCGGCGGTATGCCCGAGGTCTCGGTGTTTTGGGAGGATCGCGAGACCGGGATCCCAATGAAGGCGCGCTTCGACTATCTGCTGCCGCGCGCGGTGGTCGATCTGAAGTCATTCAGTAATGCGCTCGGGTTGCCGATCCGGCGGGCGGTGGCACGCGCCATCGCCAATTACCGCTACCACGTGCAGGCCGCCCTCTACCTCGAGGCGGCCGCGATCGCCCGCGAATTGATCGGCGAGGGGCGGGTGTCGGGCGAGGTCGACAAAGACTTCCTGGCCCAAGTGTGCGACGGCGCCGACAAGACCTTTCTATTTGTCTTCCAGCAGACCGGTGCGGCCCCGGTCGCGCGCGGCGTGGTGCTGGCTCCTGGCATCACCTTGGATCTCGCCGCGGCCGAGATCAATGACGCCAAATACGCCTTTGCCCGGGCCTGGGAGCGCTACGGTACGGAACCCTGGTACGACGAGGCCGAGATCGACACCTTCGACAGTGCCGATCTGCCGGCCTATTTCGCCGGATAAAAGGAAAGGAGATAGCCAATGGCGCGGACGCGACCCCAAGTCACCGTAGTGCCGAGCTCCGCCGAGCTCGACAACAACGTCATACCCTTTGTTTTACCGGCTGCGATCGAGGCGCGCGCCCGATTGCGGCTTTCGGTGATGGGCAGCAGCCCGCTGTTGACGCACAACGTTATGGCGATGCTGGCGCCGGCCGCCAGTCGCGGCAAAAATATTCCTTCTCCCGAGGACGAAGCCGAGGCTGGCGTCTATCGCACCCAAGAGGGTCGCTTCGGGTTGCTGGGCGAGGCTTTTCGCCTGTCGGCGCTTGAGGCCTCGACGCTCTTTAAAGCCCCCAAAGGCCGCGGCTCGATCCAACCGTGGCTCGCTCATATCGAGGTCGAGGAAGAATTTGTCACGCTGATCGATCCTGCCACGGGTGAAGCGATCGAGAACTATGAGATCGATGTCCGCTCGGTCGTCATCCAGAGGTCGCGGATATTACGCGGGCGGCCAAAATTTCTGCATTGGGCAGTCAAGCGCATAACCATTCTTTACGATGAGGCGCTGATCCCCAATCCGACGATCATTCCCGACATCATGGCCGATGCCGGCCAGCGCCGCGGGGTCGGCGATTTTCGCCCGGGCAAGAGCAAGGGCCGGTTTGGCCGCTTCGCGGTGATTGCCGTGGCTTATGGCGATGGCCCCTGGCAGCGCTACGAGCTCGGCGCCGCCGTCGCGCGGATCGAGGAGGTCGAGCCCGAATTGGAGACAAGCTGATTTCTTTCTCGGCCGGGCATGGCCAGGCTAGGCTTGGCAGGGCTCGGCGTGGCGAGGCGAGGCAGGGATTGGGTTTATCGGATTTCCCGGCATGGCAGGGCTGGGCAGGGCAGGGTTGGGCGGGGTAAGGCCGGGCTAGGCATGGCAGGGATTGCGTTTATCGAATTTCACGCGGCCGGGCATGCCGAGGCGCGGCATGGCGTGGCACGGCTTGGCCGGGCTAGGCGAGGCAAGGATTGGGTTTATTGGATTTTCCGTGGCGCGGCATGGCCAGGCGTGGCTTAGCGGGGCGGGGCCCGGCACGGTGCGGCGCGGCAGGGCCAGGCAAGGATTGGGTTTATTCGTGGCCGGGCTTGGCTAGGCAGGGCTTGGCGTGGTGTGGCAAGGCGAGGCGAGGATTGGGTTTATTGGATTTTCTCGGCGGGGCACGGTTGGGCCGGGCTCGGCGTGGCATGGCGTGGCTGGGCCAGGCAAGGCAAGGCAGGGATTGCATTGATTGGATTTCACGCGGCTCGGCCGGGCGTGGTGTGGCCGGGCGTGGCACGGCACAGCGCGGCCTGGCTAGGCATGGCGAGGGTTATGTTCATTGGATTTCACGGCCGGGCTTGGCGCGGCGTGGCGCCGCTTGGCATGGCGTGACGAGGTGGGGCCAGGCAAGGCAAGGCAAGGCGAGGATTGCGTTTATTCATTCCTCAGATTTCTTGGCATGGCTGGGCCGGGCAGGGCGCGGCCGGGCATGGCTCGGTGTGGCGAGGCAGGGATTGCGTTCATTGGATTTTTCTGGGCCGGGCTCGGCGTGGTATGGCAAGGCGAGGCGAGGATGTGTTTATCGAATTTCGCGGCATGGCCAGGCCGGCTTAGGCGTGGCTGGGCGAGTCCAGGCGAGGCAGGGATTGGGTTGACGCATAACGGGGAGAAGAAATGAAGCTACAACTGAACCGCATCGTACTTGACGAAAAGCTGCGGGCGCGGGCCAGCGGCTTAAACCCGCTCGCCGTGCATCGCCTGGTCGAGGCCTATGGAGCGGGTGCCCGCTTCCCGCCGCTGATCGTCGAGAAGGGTACACATCGGCTGGTCGATGGCTGGACCCGCCATGCCGCTTATCAATTGCTCGGCCTCAAACAGATCGATGTGGAGATCCGTAGCTACCACGATGAGACTGAACTCTTCGCCGATGCGGTGCGGTTCAATATTCAGCACGGCCAACCGTTCACCGGCTACGACATCAAGCACGCCATCGCCCGGCTCGAAAAGCTTGGTCTCGGTCATTCGGCGATCAGTGAACTGGTGCGTATGTCCATACCCAAAATCGAGGACATCGTACGCGGTTTCGGCCATTCGGCAACCGGCGAGGCAATCCCGCTAAAGCGTGGCGTTGAGTATCTGCACGGCCAGCAGATATCGGAACTGCAGGTCAAGGCAATGCGCCGGTTGGGCGGCGTCGCGACGTTTCACGCGCGGCAACTCGTGCTCCGGCTCGAGCAGGATTTGTGGCCGCACGACAATGGCAATTTCCGCGAGGCGATGGATCAGCTCTGTGCGTTGTGGCTGGCGCGCAGCAAATCGGCTGCAGCATAGGATGATCGTTACGTATGACCGGCAAGCTGGAGAACACGAACAATGATCGTCACCTATGATCGACAAGAGGACGCCGCTTACATTTATCTCGCCGGCAAGCACGCCGGAGCCGCTAGAACCGTGGAAGTCTCAGCCGATATCATTCTCGATTTTGACTGCGAGGGTCATCTGATCGGAATCGAGCTTCTCAAGGGCGCGCTACTGCACCCGGATCTCATGGCGCGGGCGATTGTGCCAGGGGAGGCCGTAGCGTTTTCTGCCGAAATCCAGCGCCTGCGGGCGCTTGACTATGATTTTGGGCCAGACGCGATTGCCGAGGTTTTGAAGCTTCGTCACGGCGATGACGGGGAGAAATGACATTGAGCGAGACCGACACGCTGCCCGCAGCGCAACCCCCCGCGCCCGAGCGCCGCCCCGATATCGTCGCCGGGGCCAAGGTATTGCCGTTGGTGCCGCGCAATATCGACGAGGTGCTGCGCTATGCCAAAATGGTCATGCTGGCGGGAGCGGTGCCTGATTCACTGCTCAAGGAGCAGGGACGTCAATTGCCCGACAACGAGATCGTCGCGCGCGTCGTCTCGGTGATCGCCGCCGGCTCCGAGGTCGGCATGGGGCCGATGTCGGCGATGGCCAATATTGCGCTGATCAACCGCCGCCGCTCGATCTGGGGACAGGGTGCGGTCGGGTTATTGCAG
>DATIPA010000091.1:0-7916 GCA_035472475.1 Xanthobacteraceae bacterium
CCATCGGTTTGCGAGGATGGACTCGCATGGGCATTGTTCGTTTCGCGCTCAGACTCCCGCACACGTTTTATGTGCTCGCCGCCCTGATCTTGTTCCTCGGGGCGACGGCTGTGCTGTCGATGCCGAAGGACATCTTTCCCCAGATCGACATCCCGGTGGTCACGGTGATCTGGCAATACACCGGCCTGCGCACGCAGGAGATGGAACAGCGGGTTACCACCTACAGCGAATATGCTCTCTCCACGAGCGTCAATGGTATCCGCGATATCGAGGCACAGACGCTCAATGGTGTGTCCGTCCAGAAGATCTTTTTTCAGCCTGACGTCAATCTCGATCTCGCAATCGCGCAGACCGTTGCCAGCACCAACTCGATCCGCGCCCTCATGCCGCCCGGCATCCAGCCGCCGATCGTGGTCCAGTACAACGCGTCGAGCGTCCCGGTCCTGCAGATCGGGCTCTCATCCGACACGCTCAACGAGCAGCAGCTCTACGACTACGGCATTTACCGGCTGCGTCAGCAACTCGCGCCCATCCACGGCCTCACACTGCCGACGCCGGCCGGCGGCAAGTACCGCCAGATCATGGTCGACATCGATCCGGTCAAGCTGCAGGCCAAGGGTCTTACTCCCATGGACGTCGTCAACGCGATCAACGCGCAGAACCTGACGCTCCCTTCCGGAACGGCGAAGATCGGCGAGACCCAGTACACGGTGCGTACTAACGCGCTGCCTACTTCGATCGACGACATCAACAACACCCCGATCAAGTTTCAGAATGGTGCAACCGTGTTCGTGAAAGACGTCGGGCAGGTGCACGACGGCTGGCTGGTGCAGCAGAATGTCGTGCGCACCGAAGGGAACCGGTCGGTCCTGCTCAGCATCATCAAGAACGGCAATGCCTCGACGCTCGACATCGTCAACGGCGTCAAAGACGCGCTCGTGACGGCGCGCAAGGCGGCCCCGCCGGGCATGCAGATCAAAGAGCTGTTCGACCAGTCGATATTCGTCAGTGCTTCGCTCAAGTCGCTGCTGCGCGAGGGCGCGATCGCGGCCGGACTGACCGCGCTGATGATCGTATTGTTCCTCGGCTCCTGGCGCTCCACGCTGGTGGTGATGATCACAATCCCGCTCGCAATCCTCTCCTCGCTGGTCGTGCTCTATTTCCTCGGCGACACCATCAACACCATGACGCTGGGCGGGCTCGCGCTCGCCATCGGTATCCTGGTCGATGATTCCACGGTCACGATCGAGAACACGCACCGGCTGCTGACCGAAGAAGGCATGCCGTTGCCGCAGGCGACGCTGCACGGCGCCGCCAGCATCGCGGTGCCGACCTTGGTCTCGACCCTTGCGATCAGCTGCGTGTTCGTTTCAGTGATATTTTTGCACGGCCCCGCCAAATATCTGTTCACCCCGCTCGGGCTCGCGGTGGTGTTTGCGATGCTCGCGTCCTATGGGCTGTCGCGAACGCTGACACCGATCACCATCGGCCTGCTGCTCAAGGGCGAGCATCATGGCGAGGGACGCGGCTGGTTTGCGCGGCTCAGCGCCGGCTTCGAGCGCGCGTTCGAGCGCATGCGCTCCGCCTACGCGGGGTTGCTCGCGGTGCTGTTGCGACGGCGGATGATCGTCCCAATCGCCGCCTTGGCGATCCTGGCGCTCGGTTCGACCCTGGTCGTGTTCGTCGGGCGCGACTTCTTCCCGGTGATTGACGGCGGGCAGATCGAACTGCACGTGCGCGCTCCGGCCGGCACCCGCATCGAAAAGACCGAGCAGATCTTCCAGGCGATCGAGGACAAGATCCGCCAGGTTATTCCGGAGAACGAGCGCGAACTCATCGTCGACAATATCGGGCTGCCGGCGCGGTCCTACAACTACGCGTTCTCCGACGGCACCGCGATCGGGGTCAACGACGGCGTGATCTTGGTTTCGCTTAAGGACGGCCATGCGCCGACCGCGCAGTATGTTCACAAGCTGCGTGAAGTGCTGCCGGAGGCGTTTCCCGAGGACATCTTCTATTTCCAGGCCGCCGACATGGTGACGCAGATCCTCAATTTTGGAATCCCGGCACAGATCAACGTGCGCACCGTCGGATACGATCGCGCGACCGATCTGCGCGTCGCCAAGGATCTGGTGCGCCGGATCGCCGCCATCCCGGGCGTCGCCGACGTACACCTGCAGCAGGAGCTCAACGCACCGGAATTCTACGCCGAAATCGATCGCGCACGCGCCGCCCAGCTCGGCCTCACGGCCAACAGCGTCGCCAATTCCATCAACATCTCGCTCAGCTCGTCCGAGCAGGTCTCACCGAATTTCTGGACCGATCCCAAGAACGGGACGCCTTACTATCTCGCGGTGCAGACCCCCGAGCGTGAAGTGAATTCGCTCAACGACATCAAGAACACGCCGGTATCGACCGGGCGCTCACCCAACGGCGATCCGGTGCCGGGCCTGCTCAGCAACGTCGCGACGTTCTCGCGCGAAGCGACCCAGACCAACGCCAACCAGGCCAACATTCAGCCGGTCTACGAGGTCTTCGCCAACGCGGAAGGGCGCGACCTCGGCTCGATCTCAGGCGAGATCAACAAGATCGTCGCCGACGAGCAGAAACAGCTCTCCCCCGGCAACCGGATCGAGGTGGTCGGACAGATCGACAGCATGAACGCCGCCTTCCGCGATCTCGCGATCGGCATCCTGTTCGCCGCCGTGTTCGTCTATCTGCTGATGGTGATGAACTATCAGACCTGGGGCGATCCGTTCGTGGTGATCCTGGCGCTGCCCGCGACCTTCTGCGGCATCATCACCATGCTCTATCTGACCGGCACCACCTTGAGCGTGCCGTCGCTGATGGGTGCCATCATGGCGGTCGGCGTCGCCTCGGCGAACTCGATCTTGCTGGTGACCTTCGCGCGCGAACAACAGCTCGGCGGCATGTCGGCGTTCGATGCGGCGATCGCTGCCGGGCGCACCCGTATCCGGCCGGTGCTGATGACCGCGGCGGCGATGATCGTGGGCATGATCCCGATGGCGATCGGCGGGCCCGGCGAGGAGCAGAACGCGGCGCTTGCGCGTGCGGTCATCGGCGGGCTCCTGTTTGCTACTCCGACCACGTTGCTGATCGTCCCGTACCTGTTCGCTCTGCTGCGCAAGGGGAATGACGGCAAACCGGCGCGCGGCGTGTTCGCTGAGGAACCCCAATGAGCAAGCACGAAAGATTTCCGCAGGTCGAAGTTCCGGACGGGCACGAACACGAGGGTGCGCGCCGGGGCGCCGATAACCCGCCGTCTCGTGTTCGCACGGGAGAAGAGAAACGCATGGCGCGCTGGTTCTGGATCGGGACTTTGTTTCTGTTGCTTGGCGTGCTCGCCGTTGGCACCTGGCAGCATTTCGCACTGCATGCCCAGGTCGTGGCGACGGCCAAAGAGCATCGCGAGTTCGTGCCCAACGTGCGGGTCGCGCAGGTGCACGCGAGCCCGGCGACCTGGTCGGTCACCCTGCCCGGAACCACCAGCGCATTCTCGGTCGCCAACATCTACGCCCGCGCTACCGGTTATATTTCGCGACGCCAAGTCGATATCGGCGACCGTGTGAAGACGGGCCAGTTGCTCGCCGAAATCACCGCGCCTGAGCTCGACCATCAGATCTCCCAGGCCGAAGCAACGCTTGCCCAGCTCAAGGCAGCGCTCCAGCAGGCGCAGGCCAACCGCGATCTCGGCAGTGTCACCTGGGGGCGCGATAAGCCGCTCGTCGAGAAGGGCTGGGTGACGCCGCAGCAGGGCGATACGGATCGTCTCAACCTCGCGGCCCAGGATGCGGCCGTCGCGGTCGCGCAGGCCAACATCAAGCAACAGGAGGCGCAGCTGCAGGTCTTGCACCAGCAGAAGGACTACCAGAGCGTTGTTGCGCCGTTCGATGGCGTGGTGACGCAGCGCAATGTCGACATTGGCGACCTGGTGCAGGCTGACGCGACGAGCGGCACCTTCATGTTTACCGTGATGCATACCGACGTGATCCGCGTCCAGGTCTATGTCCCGCAGGATGCGGCATTTGGCGTCGCGCCCGGGGTCGAGGCCGGCATTCGGGTTCCCGAAATACCCGGCCGGGTTTTTCCCGGCACCGTGACGCGCATTGCCAACGCGCTGCAGCCGGGCTCACGCACGCTCTTGACCGAGATCGACGTGCCCAACCCGGATGGGACGCTCACGCCGGGGATCTACTGCCTGGTCGACCTGAACATTCCACGCAAGACACCCTCGTTGATCGTGCCGTCGTCCGCGATCATCTTCAATCAGGATGGTCTGAGCGTCGCCGTGGTCGAAAATGGCGTCGCGCACATGCGGCGGGTCACGGAGGTGCGTGACCTCGGCACGACGGTCGAGGTCAGCTCGGGCGTACGCGACGGCGATCAGGTGATCGTCAATCCGTCGGTCGCTCTCGTCGATGGACAAAGGGTTGCGCCGCAATGCCCCGCCATGGTCGCGAAGGCGCTGTAGCGCAATACAATTTTGGCTCTCAGGTTTTGTGCACCTCACGCTCCTGCCGGTGCCGGTCGATCATGGCGATAGCCCGGCGCGCCGAGAGGATGGCGCCCTCCTGCCAGGCGCCGACGTGGCTGAGGTGCTCGCCCGCAAAATAGAACGGCCCGTCCGGTTCATTGAGCAGCGTGTAATCAGCTTCCTGGTCCGGCCGATAGCGCGGCGTGATCCCGAGGCTGTAGGGCACCTTCGACCACGCGACTGCGAGACCCTTGTCGAGCTCGTGGCTGCGGCCGGGGTGCAGCGCTTCGACGGCAGCCCGGCTCGCCGCCAGCTGCTCCGGGAGCGGCCGCGTCGCCAGGGCCGCGGCGTCATCGCGAGTCGCGTACCCGCCGAGCAGGATGCCTTTTTGTGAGAAGAAGCGGTCGCTCGGGTACCAGACCATGGCGGTCGGACCCTTCACCCAGGAAATCCCGCCGTAGATCTGATCGTCCGTCTCCCAGAACCGCCGCGACTGCCAGGCGATCTTGACCGCGTCCGAGTATTCGACGGCGCGGATCGCCGCGCGAGTTTGCGGTGCAAAATCGGCTTCGATCCCGCTCAAAACCTTGAGCGGAATGGTCACAATGCAATAGGCGGCCGTGAAGGCGGCGCGCTTCCCGGTGCGCCGGTTGAGCGTCGTGATTCGCACCCCACTGTCCCGGCGCTGCAGTGCGGTCACTTCGGTCGCCAAATGCACGACGGTGCCGAGCCGCTTGGCAAACGCCGCCGGCAGGCGGTCCATGCCGCCGACCGGCTGAAACATGGTGGCTTGGAAGTCGAAGCTCTCCTCGACCAGCACGCCCGCCCACATGTCGGCATCGAGCAGAACGGGCAGAGGGACCGGATCTCGCGTGGACCCAACCTCGCCGGCGGCGCCCGGCAAGGTCTTGTAGCCGGAGCGGGTCGACCCGCGAAACAGGAGATCCGGTGACAGGTCGCCGTAGCGCTTGAGAAACGTAAGCATGCGCTCGCGGTCGCTCTTGCTCAGCTCTTCATCGAGCGCGCCGCGATCGATAGCCTTGGCGAGCAGCTCCGAGATCGCTCCGCGTGTGTCGTTGACGGCCTGGCGCATTTCGATCGGGTGGCCGCCGTTCGCGGCTGGATTGAAGAGGCGCGCCCCGCGGCTGGAATTAACCTCGACCTCGAGCGGCACGCCAAACTCCCGGCAATAGCCGAGAACCGCCTGGTGATGGCTCGGAAGACGAGCCGGGCCGGCATTCCAGTAGAGCTCCGAATCAAAGTCGCAGACCTGGCGGGAGCCGTCGGCCAGTTCGATGCTGGTACCCTGGCGAATCGTCCAGTTGCGCCCGCCCACGCGGTCGCGCGCCTCCAGCACCGTACAGTCGTATCCGGCCCTGCTGAGCTCGTAGGCCGCGGACAGGCCCGCAACGCCCGCACCCAGGATCACCACCTTGGTCCCGTGTCCACTGCCGCGCTCGAGCGCGACCGGCTCGGCGCTGGCGACGAGCGGGAGAAGCCCCATCGCCTGCATGGTCAGGTAGGTGGCCCGATAGCCGCCGGCCGACGCGACCCGGTGCAGAAACTGGCGACGCGTGGCGGTCATCTCGCCTCCGGCTTGGCGGTGTGCAGCGCAACCTGGGCCTAGTGCCGCCGATTTGAAGTTCCTGCATCACCTGCGGCTAGTTCGTTCAGGAACTTCAAATCGATAAGCGGCACTAGAATCAATTACTTGCTAGTGCCCCTTTGTTTCCGAAGTTCGTATCAGGGGGTGCTGCGATGTATCACGAACTTCGGAAACGGGGCACTAGTCTGAGCAAATAGTGACAAATTCTCAACACTCGTCAGAGAAATGCGATCAGCACGATGCGCGCCCTTGGACCCGGGGCGTAACCTGCTATCTTGTAGTCGTTCAACCGATTTCCCCCTATGGGTCTGAGAGCGCTTCGCGACGCGACGTGCTGGAGAACCTGCATGCGCGCGCGCACGTGCACGACGGCATTAATACTGGCGGTGTCTGCCCTGGTCTGTCAGGCACAGGCGAGCGCGCCGGTTGGTCGTGCGCCGCACGACCGCAGCGTGATCGGACACAGCGCCACCATCGCGGACAGCGCGTTTGATTCGCTCTTGGCCTTCATCGATGAAGTCACCTTGAGCGTGGGGCGAAAGCCGGGCTGGAGCGAGGTGACCGAGCGCGCTCTGGAGCTGTCGCGCCTGCAGCATGGCGGTAAACCCGAAGCCGCGCGTTTCTGCGACGCGGAACTCAAAGTCTGCAACAATGGTGTCGTTTGGCGGTCAAGCAAGGGCACCAAGCTGTTTCTGCGTCAATCCGAGACGATGGACGGTCAGTCGCTTGAGCGCGAAGTGTGCGAGCTCAATACGTTCGGCGACGTCCGCGTCTGCGTCGACTGGGACAGCGGCCGTCAGTATCGCGACATGAAGGACCTCAAGGGCCGCTGGTACAAGGTCGCGGACCAATAGTCCGAGGCGGCGCTGCTGCGGCTCCGCCCAAGGACACGCTGGCCCGAGGTTAATCAGCAAGCCCGCGCTCCCCGAATTCAGCCGTTTGGAACAGTGCGAGCGGGCGCCCGCCGGCGCTCGAATGACTTGCGCGCCCGCGCTGCTTCGGCTTTTCTGCCCACCGCCCAACGACCCCATCCCCAATGAGGAAACGCCCGTGCCCGTGTCCCTCGCCGACATTCGCTACGAGCTCGCGATCGCCAACCGCATGTGCGCCCATGAGGGCGTGATCGACGCTTTCGGCCACGTGAGCGTGCGTCACCCGTCGGATCCGGGCCGCTATCTGCTGTCGCGCTCGCGCTCGCCGGAGCTGGTCGAGCCCGCCGATCTCTACGAATTCACGCTTGATTCCGAGCCGGTCACGCCGCCCCCTTTACCGATGTACTCGGAACGCGTGATCCATGGCGAGATCTACAAGTCGCGGCCCGACGTGGTCGCGGTCTGCCACCACCACTCCCCGGCAATGCTGCCCTACTGCATCACCGGCGAGCCACTCGTTGCGGTCTACCACCTCGGGGCGGTGATCGGATCCCACGTGCCGTTCTGGGACAGCCAGGACGAGTTTGGCGACACTAATCTTCTGGTGCGCAAGCCGGAGGAGGGAGCCTCGCTCGCCCGCGCGCTCGGCGACCACAACACGGTGCTGATGCGCCGCCACGGCGCGACCGTGGTTGGCAGCGGCCTTCGCCAACTCGTGTTCCGCACCATCTACGGCTGCCGCAACGCCGAATATCAGACCCAGGCCAAGCTGGTTGGACGCATCGGTATGCTCACCCCGGGCGAAATCGATATGGCGGGGATGCTGCAGCAACAACCCAACACGGTGGCGCGGGCGTGGGAATATTGGCTGACGCGGCTCGAAAAACGCGGCGCGCTGCCGCCGCGCGAGCGCGCAGCACCCGCCCGCAAGCCAACGGTTGCA